>NZ_BAAHXD010000018.1:0-57572 GCF_054657115.1 Methyloparacoccus murrellii
ATTGGGTATGGCTGGCTCGCTGGGGCCTGAATGATGAGGCGGCTGACGATACCCGGTCTATGCCATCAAAGCTACGGCCTGGGCGTCGGCATGATAGGACGAGCGAACCATGGGGCCGCTGGCGACGGATGAGAATCCCAGCTCCCTGGCAAAGTTTGCCAGTTCCTCAAACTCCCGCGGTTCTGCGAAGCGAAGCACCGGATGATGGGCAGGGCTGGGTTGCAGATATTGGCCTATCGTCAGCATGTCGCAGCCGTGCCGGCGCAAATCGGCAATCACCGTCTTGACCTCGTCAGAGGTTTCGCCGAGGCCGAGCATCAGGCCGGATTTGGTCATGACGTGCGGGTGGCGCTGCTTGAACGATTGAATCAGGTCCAGGGATTGGTCGTAATGAGCCCCGGGTCGGGCGGATCTGTAGAGGCGCGGTACGGTTTCTAGGTTGTGATTGAAGACATCCGGTAGCGCAAGAGCGAGCAGATCGAGCGCGATGTTCTGGCGTCCACGAAAATCCGGTGTGAGAATCTCGATGCGGGTGCTGGGTGAATGCGTCCGGATCGAGGCGATGCAGTCAACGAAATGCCGGGCCCCGCCGTCGCGAAGGTCGTCGCGGTTGACCGAAGTGATGACCACGTATTTCAGTCCCAAGGTACGCACCGTCTGCGCGAGATGCTCCGGCTCAGCCGGATCGGGCGGTTTCGGGCGTCCATGGGCCACATCGCAGAATGGGCAGCGGCGCGTGCAAAGATCGCCCAGGATCATGAACGTGGCCGTTCCATGTCCGAAGCACTCGGACAGGTTGGGGCAGGCAGCCTCCTCGCAGACGCTGTGCAGTTGATGGGCGCGCAGGATTTGCTTGATTTCCCGCACCTTGGCTTCATTCCCCAGTCGGGTACGTATCCAGGCCGGTTTGCGCGGCGTGGCTTCAATCGTGATGGGCTGAATGGGGATGCGCTTCACCTTGTCCTGATTGCGGTGATGCGTTTCCGGGCTTTTGCGGGAAGGTGCCGTCGGGTCGTTTTCAGAGTATTTCATGGTTATGGGAGTCGGCAGCTGGGTTCAGTGGGCTTGGTTTTCGATGGATGGGTAGCCGAGTGCATCCATCAGTGACAGTAGCAGAGATGGCATCAAGACCATCACGGAGCTGCGAATGCCCTGATCGGCCAGGCTGGTGACCGTCAGGCCCGCATAGCCGCAGGGGTTGATGGCCAGAAATGGCCTCAGGTCGGGATCAATGTTGAGGCTGAGTCCATGGTAGCTACACCCTCGCACGATGCGCAGCCCGACCGACGCGATCTTGGCCCCCTGGATATAGACGCCGGGCGCCTGAGGAATGCGCTCGCCCCGTATTCCGAACGGAAGCAGGGTGTTGATGACGGCTGATTCCAGGCGGTCGACCAGGCTGCGTATACCGAAGCCGGCTCGCTTGAGGTCGATGAGTGTGTAGGCCACCAGCTGTCCCGGACCGTGCCAGGTGATCTGGCCGCCGCGGTCCGTTCTGACGAGCGGGATATGGCTAGACTCCCGCAGATGGGCAGGGTTACCGTTCAATCCTAGGGTATAAACAGATGAGTGTTGCGTGAGCCAGATCTCGTCCGGGGCATTCGCCGATCTGGCGAGGGTGAATGCTCGCATCTCTGCCCAGACAGCTGCAAAATCCGTCAGACCCAGTTGGCGAATGTGAATGGCACTCAAGGCGTCTTGTCGAGAAACAGCTTGGCCAGGCCGAGAAAGATGAAAAACCCCATGCCATCGGTCATCGCCGTCAGGAGCACGCTGGTGCCGATGGCCGGATCCAGATCAAGGCGGTGGCGAATCAGGGGAATGGCGAGACCGGTGATGGCGGCCACGACCAAGTTCAACAGGGTTGCGGCCATCATGACCAGGCCGAGCTGGGTGTTGCCGTAGAGTCCATAGGCGAGCAGCCCCAGTACCGCGCCCCAGACCACTCCGTTGAGCAGGCCGATCAGAAGCTCCTTGACGATTAGGCGCCGCGTATTGGTCGAATTGATCAGTCCCAGTGCGATCGAGCGGACGATCAGTATGCTGGTCTGGTTTCCTGTGTTGCCGCCAATCCCGGCCACGATGGGCATCAACGAGGCCAGTGCGACAATCTTCACGATCGTGTCCTCGAAGAGACCGATGACGCGGGTGCTGGCGAAGGCCGTGACCAGGTTCACGGCCAGCCAGAGCCAGCGGTTGCTGGCACTTTTCCATACGCCGGAAAAAATGTCCTCATCCTCCAGGAGTCCGGCCTCTGCCAGCTGGTCCTCGTCGGATTTCTTGCGGATGAGGTCGACGATGACGTCGATACCGAGACGCCCTTGCAGGCGGTGCTGCTCGTCCACCACGGGTGCCGACAGCAGGTCGTAGCGCTCGAAGGCCCGGGCCGCGTCTTCGGCATTGTCATCCAGGCGGAAAAAGACCACGTCTCTGGCCATCACCGATGCCACACTGCGGTCGGAGCTGTGGGTGACCAGTCGCTTGAGGGAGAGCACGCCCTGCAGGATGCTGTTTTCGTCGACAACGAACAGCTTGTCCGTGTGTTCCGGCAGCTCGCCGCGGCGCCGCAGGTAGCGCAGCACGGCGCCGAGGGTGGTGTCGGCGCGAATGGTGACCATGCCGAAATCCATCAGTGCGGCCACGCTGTCGCCCCCATAGGCCAGCACCGATTCGAGGCGCTGGCGATTCTGGTCGTTGAGGCTCTGCAGCAGTTCCTGCATCACCTCCTCGGGGAGATCCGGGGCCAGGTCGGCGATTTCGTCGGTGTCGAGCTGCTCGGTGGCGGACAGGAGCTCGCTCTTGTCCATCGAGGAAATCAGTGTCTCGCGAACCGCATCCGAAACGTCGAGCAGGATCTGTCCATCCAGCTCGGACTTGACCAGGTTCCACACCATGAGGCGCTGCTCCAGCGGCAGGGCCTCAAGGATGTAGGCAATGTCCGCCGAGTGCAGGTTGTCCAGCTTCTGCTTGATGGCCACCTGATGCTGTTTGTGCATCAGCGTCTCAACCAGGTCGTGATGGGGCATGGTCTGGTGCTGGATGATGGTTTCCTCCAGCTTCTGTTTTTTGAGCAGCTCGACGATTTCTAGCAGGTGCTGCCGCAGGTGCTCCTCGGGCGGGCTGTTGATGCCGTCATCCTGGCGGGGGCTCTCGGCCATGACGGATCTCGGGGTGCTCAGAGCGCCATGATGACGTCTGGACTGGCGGTCAGGTCCAGGTAAATGGCGTCCAGCTGGGGCTTGCTGGTGGCGGTGATGGTGACGGTGACTGCATCGTATTTGCCGCCTTGGCTCTTGCGCGACTGCACCGGGCTGTCCTCGGCAAGCCGGGCATGGCGAAGGATGATGGCGATCACTTGGGACTCGAACTCCGCGTGCGTATGACCGAAGACCTTGATCGGAAACTCGCAGGGAAACTCGAGCAGGGTTTCGTGGTTGTCGGTCATGATGGCGATCCGCTGTATTCGGGTCATGGGCCGGAAGGCCGGTGGCGCCGGCCTTCCGGAGCGCGGGCGTGCTGTTGGGGAATGGGCGGCTCAGCCGGCCCGCGCGGACTCCCTGAGCATTTGCTTGTATGCCTGATAGGCGGACTGCAATACCGCCCACAGCGGGCCGGCCTTGCCCTCGCCGACCGGTTTGCCGTCCAGTTCGATGACCGGGAGTATCTCGCGGGTCGAGCTGGTCATCCAGATTTCGCTGGCCTGCCCCAGTTCGCTCAGGTCGATCGTACGTTCTTCCGTCGGAACCCCCTGGGCCGCTGCGAGTTCCAGCACCAGATCGCGGGTGATGCCGGGCAGAATGGCCGCTCCCTTGGGTGGCGTTACCAGCGTGCCACCAAGGACGATCATGATATTGCTGGCGGCGCCCTCGAGCACCTTGCCGTCGCGGATCAGGATGGCTTCTGCAGCGCCGGTGTCGAGGGCCTGCTGGCGGAGAAGCACGTTGGCCAGCAGGGTGATGGCCTTGATGTCGCAGCGATTCCAGCGGATGTCCTCGACCGTGATCGCCCTGATGCCCGCCGGAGGCGGGGGGGCAATCGGCGTGCACATGGCGAAGAGGGTGGGCGCGACGCCCGCGGGGATGGCATGATCCCGCTTGGTGGCCACTCCCCGGGTTACCTGCAGATAGATCGACTGGTCATGTGTGCCACTGATCAGGCGATCGAAGATGGCGGACCAGGCCTCGTCCGTCAGCGGCGGCTGCATGCGGATATTGGCCAGACTCTGGTCCAGTCGCCGCAGGTGCTCGGTCAGGCGCAAGGGTTTGCCGCCGTATACCGGGATCACTTCGTAGACACCGTCGCCGAACAGGAACCCGCGGTCGAGCACCGAAATCTTGGCTTCGCCCAGTGGCAGGAACTCGCCGTTGAGGTAAACCTGCATATCCATATCTGTCATTGCTGCCTTGGTCTCCCTAGCGCTTGATTAACATCGCCAACTCATCGAACAGGCGTTTGAACAGGCCGCCTCTGGCGACGGATTCCAGTGCCACCAGATCATCACGGGCGATGACCTGATCGTTGAGGGTGACCTTGACCTCGCCAAGCCGGGCGCCGGCGTCGATGGGGGCGATACTCTTGTTGTCGACTTCCATGCTGGCCTTGAGGCCGTCATATTGGCCGCGGGGAAAGGTGACATGGAAGTCCTGCCGGAGTCCCGCGGGGATGTTGGATTGCGCGCCCTTCCAGACATGCGCCTCGGTCAGCTTGATTTTGCCCTGATAGAGCTGGCGCGTCTCGAAATGCTTGAAGCCATAATTCAGCAGGTCGGCATTGCTGCTGGCGCGCAGCTTGTCGCTTTTGGCGCCCATGACGACCGAGATCAGGCGCATGTTGTCCCGCACGGAGGACGCTGCCAGGCAATAGCCGGCACCCTTGGTATGTCCGGTCTTGATGCCGTCCACCGTCGGGTCCTGCCACAGCAGGCGGTTGCGGTTCCCCTGCTTGATGTTGTTGTAGGTGAACTCCTTGATGGCGTGCCATTTGTAATATTCCGGAAATTCCCGGATCAGTGCCCGCGCTAGGGTGGCCACGTCGCGGGCACTGGTGTAGTGGTCGGGGGCGGGAAGTCCCATGCTGTTGACATAGTGGGTCTGTGTCATCCCCAGCTGTCTGGCTGTCTCGTTCATCCGTTCGGTGAAGCGCACTTCGTCACCCCCGATCCGCTCGGCGAGGGCGATACTGGAGTCATTCCCGGACTGGATGATCATGCCCTTGATCAGATTCTCGACCGCCACGCTGCTGCCGGGTTCGGCGAACATGCGCGAACCCTCGGCGCTGGCGGCCTTGGCGCTGATGGTTACCATGTCGTCCAGCTGCAACCGGTTCTGCGACAGTTCGCCGAACGTGATGTAGGCGGTCATCATCTTGGTCAGGCTGGCTGGCTCGAGCTGCGTGTCGGCGTTCTGCTCGGCCAGTACGCGTCCGCTGTTGGCGTCCATGAGGATGTAGGCCGCCGCGGCAATCGGGGGCGGCGGCGGGATCGCTCCGTTCTCCGCCTGGACGCCTGTACCGGCGCTGACGATCAGCGCGGCGAGTATGAATCGGAAGGGATGCTGAAACACGATGGATCGGCCCTTTCGGCAATCATTGGGGTCGCCCGGATTGTAGCATGGGGGGTGCATGGGCCGTGTCCGTTGAGGTTCCGCGTGCAGGCAGGGCCCCGCATGGTGTAATGTACTCCTGCTAGGAATCGGGTCTGCCTCTTACTCCATATGCCGTTTTCAGAAGCTTACGATGTCATTGTGGTCGGTGGCGGACATGCCGGTACCGAAGCCGCGCTGGCCTCCGCCCGCATGGGCTGCAGAACCCTGCTGCTGACCCAGAACATCGAGACCCTGGGACAGATGAGCTGCAATCCGGCCATTGGCGGCATCGGCAAGGGGCACCTGGTCAAGGAGATCGATGCCCTCGGTGGGCTGATGGCCCGCGCCGCCGACCAGGCGGGCATCCACTTCCGCATCCTCAATGCCAGCAAGGGGCCTGCGGTCCGCGCGACGCGCGCCCAGGTTGACCGGGTGCTGTATCGCCAAGCGGTGCGACAGGCCCTGGAATGTCAGCCGAACCTCCATCTCTTCCAGCAGACCGTGTCCGACCTCCTGGTGCAGGGCGAGCGTGTCGCCGGCGTGCGTACCGTGATCGGCCTGCGCTTCACGGCGCCCTGTGTGGTGCTGACGGTGGGTACTTTCCTTGCCGGCCGCATCCATGTGGGGCTCAACAATTACGAAGGCGGCCGCATGGGCGATCCGCCTGCCAATGATCTCTCGGCGCGCCTGCGCGAGCTGGCGTTCGCGGTCGGGCGTCTCAAGACCGGTACGCCGCCGCGACTGGACGGTAGAACGCTCGCTTACGACAGGATGACCGAGCAGCCCGGCGACGAGCCGGTTCCCGTATTTTCCTTTCTCGGCGCGCGCGAGGAGCACCCGCGGCAGGTTTCCTGCTTCATTACCCGCACCTGCGAGCGCACGCACGAGATCATCCGCGCTGGCCTTGACCGTTCGCCCATGTATGCCGGGGTGATTGAGGGCGTCGGGCCACGCTACTGCCCCTCAATCGAGGACAAGATCGTCCGTTTTGCCGAGAAGGACTCGCACCAGATCTTTGTCGAGCCGGAGGGGCTCGAAACGCGGGAGATCTATCCCAACGGTTTTTCGACCAGCCTGCCGTTCGATGTCCAGTACCAGGCGATACGGTCGGTGCGCGGGTTCGAGAGTGCCCATATCACTCGCCCCGGCTATGCCATCGAATACGATTACTTCGATCCCCGTGGCTTGAAGGCATCCCTGGAGGCGCGGCAGCTGGCGGGGCTGTTCTTCGCCGGGCAGATCAACGGTACCACGGGCTACGAGGAGGCAGCGGCGCAGGGGCTGGTCGCCGGGCTGAATGCGGCCTTCCAGGCCCAGGGGCAGGAGCCTTGGTCGCCCAATCGCGCAGAGGCCTATATCGGTGTCATGATCGATGATCTGATCTCGCGCGGCACGGTGGAGCCTTACCGCATGTTCACCAGCCGGGCGGAATATCGTCTGCTGTTGCGCGAGGACAATGCGGATTTGCGTCTGACCCCGACGGGGCGCCGCCTGGGGTTGGTCGATGACGCGCGATGGCGGGCTTTCGAGGCCAAGCAGCACGCAGTGGCGTCCCTCAGGGACAGGCTTGCCGGCGAGTGGGTGCGGCCCAACTCGCCACTGGCCGAAGCGGTGGCGCTGCTGCTGGGGGGCGCGGTGACGCGCGAGGCCAGCCTGCTGGAGCTGTTGCGGCGACCGGAAGTCGGTATCGATCAGGTCGTCGCGCTGATGCCCATGGCGGCGGAAACCGTCGGGCAGTCTGTGCGCGAGCAGGTGGAAATCCAGGTCAAGTATCAGGGTTACATCGACCGGCAGCAGGTCGAGATCGAGCGCCTGCAGCGCTACGAGCACTGGCGCCTGCCCGATGAGATGGACTACGCCAACGTGGTCGGGCTGTCCAACGAGGTGCGTGAAAAGCTCAGGGCCCAGCGGCCCGAGACCGTGGGGCAGGCCTCCCGGATTCCGGGAGTGACGCCGGCCGCGGTGTCCTTGCTGCTGGTCCATCTGAAGAAAAAGACCGCGTGACGGCGCAAGATGCTCTGCACGAGCGCCTGTCTGCGGGGCTCATCCGTCTGGATCTGGCGCTTGATGCCGCGCAGATCCGTGACTTGCTGGCGTTCCTGGCGCTGCTGCGAAAATGGGGCGAGACCTACAATCTCACCGCGATCAGGGAGTCGCTGGCCATGGTCGATCGGCATCTGCTCGACAGTCTGGCGGTGGCGCCGTTCCTGGCCGGAGAGGCGGTACTCGACGTTGGCACCGGCGCAGGTCTGCCGGGTATTCCCCTGGCGATTGCCTTGCGGCAAAAACGCTTTGTGCTGCTGGACAGCAGCGCCAAGAAGATTCGATTCGTGAAACAGGTGATCCTGACCTTGGGGTTGGAGAATGTGCAGGCCGAGGCCATGCGAGTAGAGGAATACGTGCCCGCGCAGGGCTTCGATGTGGTGTTGGCGCGGGCGTTTGCGGGACTGGATGTGATGCAGGCGCTGACGCGTCGCTTGCTGCGACCGGGGGGGCGCCTGCTGGCGCTCAAGGGTCGTCTGCCGGTCGATGAGATGGCGCGCTTGCAGCAGGCCGAGATGCTGCGCGTTCACCCTCTGTCTGTTCCGGGCCTGGAGGCGGAGCGCCATCTGATCGAGATCGGGGCGTAACCGGCCATGGGCAAGATCATTGCGATCGCCAATCAGAAGGGCGGTGTCGGCAAGACCACCACCAGTGTCAACCTGGCGGCCTCTCTGGTGACGCTGGGGTATCGGGTTTTGCTCGCCGATCTCGATGCCCAGGGCAACGCCACCATGGGATGCGGTGTCGACAAGCACGAACGTGGTCATGGCGCCTATGAGGTGCTGGCGGGGCGGACCTTTATCGGTGACGCGATCGTCAGCACCGACGAGGAGGGGCTCGACCTTCTTCCTGGAAACGCCGACCTGACCGCGGTGCAGGTCGAGCTGATGCAGCGCATCGGCCGCGAGCGTGTGCTGTCCGAGGCGCTCGCGGCCTGCCGCGATGATTATCATTTCATTCTCATCGACTGTCCGCCCGCGCTGAATGTGCTGACACTCAACGCCCTGGTTGCGGCCGACAGCGTGTTGATCCCGATGCAGTGCGAATATTACGCGCTCGAGGGGTTGTCGGACCTGGTCGGCACGCTGCAGAACGTGCAGGAAATGCTCAATCCCGAGCTCCATATCGAGGGATTGCTGCGGACCATGCACGACAGCCGCAGCCGGCTGGCGGCGGAGGTTTCCGCGCAACTGCTGGAGCATTTCGGCGACAAGGTTTTCGCAACCATCGTGCCGCGCAACGTTCGCTTGGCCGAAGCGCCCAGTCATGGCCTGTCCATCGTCCGGTATGACCGGGGCTCCAAGGGGGCTCAGGCCTATCTTGCGCTTGCCGAGGAAATCGTTCGGCGCAACCAGTAGAACCATTCGAAGAAACACATCAATGTCGGCAAAGAAGAGAGGTCTGGGGCGCGGGCTGGACGCCCTGCTCGGCGGGGCCAAGCTGGAGGCGGGGAGCTCGGAGCGGCTCAGGCTGGTGGGGCTGGACCGGCTCTCGCCGAGCGCCTTTCAGCCGCGGAAGGATATCGACCCCGTCAAATTGCAGGAGCTGGCCGATTCGATCAGCGCCCAGGGTATCGTGCAGCCGGTCGTGGTCCGGGAAGTCGAGGCCGAGCGGTTCGAGATCATCGCCGGCGAACGGCGCTGGCGTGCCGCGCGATTGGCGGGGCTGGCCGAGGTTCCCGTGGTCGTGCGGAAGGTTTCCGATCAGGCGGCCCTCGCCATCGCACTGATCGAGAACATTCAGCGAGAGAACCTCAATGCGCTGGAGGAGGCCGAGGCGCTCAAGCGCCTGCTGGACGAATACCGCATGACCCATCAGCAACTCGCCGATGCGGTGGGCAAGTCCCGGGTGGCGGTGACCAACCTTCTGCGTCTCAACGACCTGCAGGCGGACGTCAAGGCGCTGTTGGCCGGGGGGCGCATCGACATGGGGCATGCCCGCGCCTTGCTGGGATTGCCCGAGGTGCAGCAATTCCAGGCGGCGCGACAGATTGTCGAGGGCGAGCTGAATGTGCGCGCCGCCGAGGCTCTGGTGCAGGCGATGAAGGAGGCGGCGGTCGCTGGCCGGCCGGCAAGGTCTGCGGCGGTGACGGCGAAGGACCCGGATATCCGCCGTCTGGAGGACGATGTCTCCGCGCGGATCGGCGCCCCGGTTTCCATCCGGCACGGCAGCAAGGGGAGCGGCCAGATCATCATCCGTTACAGCAGTCTCGATGAGCTGGATGGTGTGCTGAGCCGTTTTCGCGGCGAGTTGAATCGTTGATCTCCGGGGTTGGCGCTGATAGAATCGGCGAACTTGTGCGGCCATGACCTTGAGCGCACCGTCCCCCCGATTCTTTCCCATCATTCGCTGGATTCTCTTGGCGCAGGGCCTCGTCGTCCTGCTGTCCGGGCTTCTGGGGGCACTGTTCGCGGGTGGTCGGGTGGGGCTTTCCGCGGGCTTGGGTGGCTTGCTGGCGCTGGTGCCGAATCTCTGTTTCGCGTGGAGGTTCGGTGTGCGCGATGATCGCCGGACGGCCAGGCAGGTGGTGCGGTCGTTCTATCTTGGTGAAACAGTCAAGCTTGCCCTGACGGTGAGCCTCTTCGCGGTCGTTCTGCAATGGCCGTTCGTCCATTTTCCGGCGCTGTTGTCCGGGTTTGTTTTGGTGTTGTCGGTTTTGTGGCTCTCGCTGCTGGTGCGCGGAGCAAAATGAAATGAATGGGGGTAACGAGCATGGCGGCTGAAGCGGCGCACGGCGGTGGTGGGGCGACGGGGTATATCGTCCATCACTTGACGCCTCTGTCGGTGGGCGAAGGTTTCTGGACGCTGCATCTCGATACCCTGTTTTTCTCCGCAGTGCTTGGCGGTTTCTTCCTGTTCCTGTTCAAGCGGGTGGCCGATGGTGCAACCTCGGATGTGCCCGGGCCCCTGCAGAATTTCGCCGAAATGCTGGTTGAGTTCGTCGACACGCAGGTCAAGGACGCCTTCCACGGCAAGAGCGCCCTGATCGCGCCGCTGTCGCTGAGCATCTTCGTGTGGATCTGGCTGATGAACTTCATGGACCTGATCCCTGTGGATCTGCTGCCCCTGATCGGTTCGGCCATCGGTCTCGAGTATCTGCGGGTCGTGCCGAGCACGGATTTGAATGCCACCTTCGGCATGTCCATATCGGTCTTCTTGCTGATTATTTTCTACAGCGTCAAGGTCAAGGGGCCTGTCGGCTTTGCCAAGGAGATGCTGCTGAGCCCCTTCGGCAAGTGGATGATCCCCTTCAATCTGCTGCTGAAGCTGGTCGAGGAGGTGGCGCGGCCGGTGTCGCTGGCGCTGCGACTGTTCGGCAACATGTATGCCGGCGAACTCATCTTCATCCTGATCGCCTTGCTGCCATGGTTCGTGCAGCCCCTGCTGAGTTTCCCCTGGGCGGTGTTTCACATCCTGATCATTACCCTGCAGGCATTCATCTTCATGGTGCTGACGATCGTCTATCTGAGTCTGGCGCACGAAGATCACTAGACCGACTTTCATTTTAATCACTGCTTGTCCTCTGGAGGAACAATGGAAATTGCATCGATCGCCAATGTACAGGGCCTGACCGCCATCGCTGTGGGCATCATCCTGGGTATGGGCGCCCTCGGAACCGCCATCGGTTTCGGCATTCTGGGCGGGAAGTTCCTGGAAGGCGCGGCGCGCCAGCCGGAGCTGGTGCCGCTGTTGCAGGTCAAGATGTTCATCGTGGCGGGTCTGCTGGACGCCGTGACCATGATCGGCGTCGGTCTGGCGTTGTTCTTCACCTTCGCCAACCCCTTCCTGTCTGCGCTGAAGGGTTGAGCTTGGGCAATCCGTCGCTCTTGCGCGGCGAACTGACGTAACGAGGGAAAGCGCTGTGAGTATCAACGCAACACTGATCGGCCAGATGATCACGTTTGCGCTTCTGGTGTGGTTCACCATGAAGTACGTGTGGCCACCGATTATGCAGGCCCTGGAGGAGCGGAAGAAGAGGATCGCCGAAGGTCTGGCGGCCGCCGAAAGAGGCCAGCACGAGATGGATCTGGCCGAGAAGCGTGCCAGCGGCTTGTTGCGCGAGGCCAAGGATCAGGCGGCGGATATCGTCGGTCTGGCGCAGAAGCGGGCTGGCGAGCTGGTCGAGGAGTCCAAGCTGTCCGCCAGGGAAGAGGGTGAGCGCATCGTTACGGCGGCACGCGCCGATATCGACCGCGAAGTGCAGAAGGCCCGCGAAGGGCTGCGGCAGCAGGTGGCCGAGCTGGCCGTCGAAGCCGCCGAGCAGATCCTCAGGAAGGAGGTCGATCGCGGCCGGCACAGTGAAATCATCGATAACCTCGGCAAGGCACTGGGCGAAAAATAATGGGCGAATTGACGACATTGGCCCGTCCTTACGCGGTGGCCGCCTTCCGGCGGGCCAAGGAAACCGGCGCCGCCGACGAATGGGCCAATCAGCTGGCCTTTCTCGCCGCAGTCACCGCCGACGCGCGCGTGCAGCGCGCGCTGGCAAATCCCAGGGTGCGTCGCGAGGCCTTGGCGCAGGCCTTCCTCGGCTTGTGCGAGGGGCGATTGAATCCGGAGGGCCAGAACTTCGCCCGCCTGCTCATCAGAAATCAGCGGCTGAACCTGGCCGGGGAGATCGCGGCGCTCTATGCCGCGTTCAAGGCCGAGGACGAGGGCCATGTCGACGTCGAGGTGGCGTCGGCCTTCGAGCTGACCGCGGAGGAGCAGGCCAGCCTCGGCAGGACCCTGGACGATGCCCTGGGCCGGAAGGCCAGGATGACCGTGACGGTCGATCATGATCTCATCGGTGGCGTGTTTGTCCGTGCGGGGGATCGGGTGATCGATGCCTCCGTGCGTGGCCAGATCGAGCGGTTGGCCAAGAAACTCAGGAATTAATTGCGAGAAACGAAAATGCAGCTGAATCCATCTGAAATCAGTGACCTGATCAAGGCGCGGATCGAGAGTTTCGATCTCGGCGTCGAGTCGCGCAGCGAGGGGACCGTTGTCAGCCTGACCGATGGGATCGTGCGCGTGCATGGTCTCTCCGACGTGATGCAGGGCGAGATGGTGGAGTTTCCCGGCAATACCTACGGCATGGCGCTCAACCTCGAGCGGGACTCGGTCGGTGCCGTGGTGTTGGGCTCCTACGAGCATCTGGCGGAAGGTGATGCCGTCCGTTGTACCGGCCGCATTCTCGATGTGCCGGTGGGCGAGGGCCTGCTGGGGCGCGTGGTGGATGCCCTGGGGCGGGCGATCGACGGCAAGGGGCCCGTGGCCGAGGCCGGTCGTTCGCCGATCGAGAAGATCGCCCCGGGCGTCATCGCCCGGCAGTCGGTGGATCAGCCATTGCAGACCGGTCTCAAGGCCATCGACTCGATGATCCCGGTCGGGCGCGGCCAGCGCGAACTGATCATCGGCGACCGCCAGACCGGTAAGACCGCCATCGCTATCGATACCATCATCAACCAGAAGGGCACTGGCGTTAAGTGCATCTATGTCGCCATCGGCCAGAAGCAGTCTTCCATTGCCAACGTGGTGCGCAAGCTGGAAGAGCATGGCGCCATGGCGCACACGATCATCGTCGCCGCTTCCGCATCCGAGTCGGCCGCGCTGCAATTCATCGCTCCCTACGCCGGCTGCGCCATGGGCGAATACTTCCGTGATCGCGGCGAGGATGCGTTGATCATTTATGACGACCTCACCAAGCAGGCCTGGGCGTATCGCCAGATTTCCCTGTTGCTGCGCCGTCCGCCGGGCCGCGAGGCCTACCCGGGCGACGTCTTCTACCTCCATTCGCGTCTGCTCGAGCGTGCGGCGCGCATCAATGCCGAGGAAGTGGAGAAGCTGACCGGTGGCCAGGTCAAGGGCAAGACCGGCTCGCTGACGGCACTGCCGATCATCGAGACGCAGGCGGGCGACGTGTCCGCCTTCGTGCCGACCAACGTGATTTCGATCACCGACGGCCAGATCTACCTGGAAACCAGCCTCTTCAATGCCGGCGTACGTCCTGCCGTCAACGCCGGCCTGTCCGTGTCCCGTGTCGGCGGCGCGGCGCAGACCAAGATCATCAAGAAGCTGGGCGGCGGCATCCGTCTCGACCTTGCCCAGTTCCGCGAACTGGCGGCTTTCGCCCAGTTTGCCTCCGATCTTGACGAGGCCACCCGCAAGCAGATCGAACGCGGCCAGCGCGTCACCGAGATCATGAAGCAGAGCCAGTACTCGCCCCTCAGCGTGGCGCAGATGGCGGTGTCGCTGTTCGCGGCCAACGAGGGCTTCCTGGACGACATTCCGGTCGGCAAGGTGCGCGATTTCGAGGATGGCCTGCAGGCATACATGAAATCCGAGCAAGCCGCCCTGCTGGACAGGATCAACAGCACCGGTGACTACAACGACGAAATCCAGGGCGGGCTCCGCGCAGCGGTGACCACCTTCAAGTCCACCCACACCTGGTAAGGCAGCGCCATGGCCGTCGGCAAAGAGATCCGCCTGAAGATCACGAGTATCAAGAATACTCAGAAGATCACCCGGGCCATGGAGATGGTCGCCGCGAGCAAGATGCGCAAGACCCAGGACCGCATGCTGGCGACCCGCCCGTATTCGCGCAAGGTGGCGCAGATCATCCGGCACCTTGCCACCGCAAATCCAGAGTATCGCCATCCCTACACGGTGGCCCGGCCCGTTAGCCGGGTCGGCGTCATCCTGGTGTCCTCCGACCGGGGGCTCTGTGGCGGCTTGAACGCCAATCTGTTCCGGCTGGCGCTCCGCAGATTGCGCGAGTGGTCCGAAACCGGTGTCGATGCGCAACTGGGCGTGATCGGGCAGAAGGGCGCGGGGTTCTTCAACGCCATCGGCGCCAACATTGCCGCCCAGTCCACCCGCCTTGGCGACAGGCCGCACCTTGAGGACATCATCGGCGTGATCAAGGTCATGCTGGACGACTATGCCGAAGGCAAGGTGGACGAAGTGCACCTGCTCTACAACGAGTTCGTCAACACCATGACGCAGAAGCCCAGGCTGGTGCGTCTGCTGCCGGTGAGCCCCGACGAGATGGCCGAGGACGCCAGCAAGGGCCTGTGGGATTACATCTATGAGCCGGATGCCAAGGAGGTGCTCGATCAGCTTCTGATTCGCTATGTCGAATCCCTGGTCTTCCAGGGGCTGGTGGAAAACAACGCCTGCGAGCAGGCGGCGCGGATGGTGGCGATGAAGAGCGCCTCCGACAATGCCGGCAAGCTGATCAAGGAATTGCAGCTGATCTACAACAAGGCGCGCCAGGCGGCCATCACCCAGGAAATCGCCGAAATCGTCGGCGGCGCAGCGGCGGTCTGAGCCGGCCTTTGAACATTACGCAGACAAGAGTTTTAAGAGGACAACCATGAGTTCGGGCAAAATCGTACAGATTATCGGTGCCGTCGTAGACGTTGAGTTCCCCCGCGAGTCGCTGCCGAAAGTTTACGACGCCTTGCGCGTGGAAGAAGCCGGGCTGGTCCTGGAAGTCCAGCAGCAGTTGGGCGACGGCGTGGTCAGGACCATCGCCATGGGCAGCACCGACGGTCTGAAGCGCGGCCTGGCCGTCGACAACACCGGCGCGGCCATCTCGGTGCCGGTCGGCAAGCAGACCCTCGGCCGCATCATGAACGTCCTCGGCGACCCCATCGACGAGAAGGGCCCCATCGGCGAGGAAACCCGCTGGGGTATCCACCGCAAGGCGCCCTCCTTCGAGGAGCAGGCCGCTGCCAACGAACTGCTGGAAACCGGTATCAAGGTGATCGACCTGGTGTGCCCGTTCGCCAAGGGCGGCAAGGTCGGCCTGTTCGGTGGTGCCGGCGTCGGCAAGACCGTCAACATGATGGAGCTGATCCGCAACATCGCCATCGAGCACAGCGGCTATTCCGTATTCGCCGGCGTCGGCGAGCGTACCCGCGAAGGCAACGACTTCTATCACGAAATGAGCGAGGGCGGGGTTCTCGACAAGGTATCGCTGGTCTATGGCCAGATGAACGAGCCGCCGGGCAACCGTCTGCGCGTGGCGCTGACCGGTCTGACCATGGCCGAGTATTTCCGCGACGAAGGCCGCGACGTGCTGCTGTTCATCGACAACATCTACCGTTACACCCTGGCCGGTACCGAGGTCTCGGCGCTGCTGGGGCGCATGCCCTCCGCTGTTGGCTACCAGCCTAACCTGGCGGAAGAGATGGGTGTGCTGCAGGAGCGCATCACCTCCACCAAGGTCGGCTCCATCACCTCCATCCAGGCGGTCTACGTGCCGGCGGACGACCTTACCGACCCGTCCCCGGCCACCACCTTCGCCCACCTCGACGCCACCGTGGTGCTGTCCCGCCAGATCGCCGAGCTGGGCATCTACCCGGCGGTCGATCCGCTGGATTCCACCAGCCGCCAGCTCGACCCGCTGGTCGTCGGCCAGGAGCACTACAGCGTGGCGCGCAAGGTCCAGTCCACCCTGCAGCGCTACAAGGAGCTGCGCGACATCATCGCCATCCTGGGCATGGACGAACTGTCCGAGGAGGACAAGCTGACCGTGTCGCGTGCCCGCAAGATCCAGCGGTTCCTGTCGCAGCCCTTCTTCGTGGCCGAAGTCTTCACCGGCGCGCCGGGCAAGTACGTCTCCCTCAAGGACACCATCGCCGGCTTCAAGGGCATCGTCGAGGGTGAGTTCGATGATGTTCCCGAGCAGGCGTTCTACATGGTCGGCAGCGTCGACGAGGCCTTGGAGAAGGCCAAGAAGCTCGCCGCCTAATTACCGGAACCGCAAGAGGTCACAGCCATGGCGATGACGATTCATGTGGACATCGTGAGCGCGGAGGCGGAAATCTATTCCGGGCTCGCCGAGATGGTTGTGGCGCCCGCCGAGATGGGCGAGGTCGGCATCGCCGCGCGCCACGCGCCCTTCCTGACCCGCCTGAAACCGGGCGAGGTACGGGTCAAGGTGAGCGGCAACGAGATCCATCCGTTCTATATCTCCGGCGGCATGCTGGAGGTGCAGCCGCACGTGGTCACCATCCTGGCCGACACCGCCGTCCGCGCCCGCGATATCGACGAGGCCGCCGCCCTGGAGGCTAAGCGCAAGGCCGAGGAGATGCTTGCCGACAAGACCGGAAAGATCGACTACGCCGTTGCCCAGGCCCAGCTGGCCGAGGCAGTGATGCAGCTGCGCACCCTGGAAAAGTACCGTTCCGGCCGCGCCTGACGCACCTCGCCTCCCAGCAACCCGGTGTGGCTGAGCGCTTGTGTGGCAGCTCGGTCACGCCGGGTTTTTTTATGGTCGCCCGCGCCGCTGCCGGGCGACTGCCGGTATCCACTTTCTGATCGACACCACGCCTGTTCATGAGTCTCGAGATCATCATCCTCGCCGCTGGCCAGGGCACGCGCATGCGCTCGGCCTTGCCCAAGGTGCTGCACCGGGTGGGCCACCTGTCCCTGCTGGAGCACGTGTATCGCCTGTCCGCCTCGCTCGCGGCCGACAAGATAAGCATCGTTTACGGACATGGCGGCGAAGCCGTGCGCTCGGCGCTGCCGCATCTTGCGGCCACCTGGGTCGAGCAGAAGGAGCGCCTGGGCACCGGACATGCCGTCATGCAGGCGGCGGATCAGATCGCGGACGATGCCAGCGTGCTGATTCTCTACGGCGATGTCCCGCTGCTCCAGCAGTCGACGGTGGAACGCCTGCTGGGCCTGACCGTGGACGGCAGCGTGGGATTGTTGACCGTGCAGCTGGCGAATCCGCATGGCTACGGTCGCATCGTCCGCGGACAGGCCGGCGAGGTGTTGCGGATCGTCGAGGAAAGGGACGCCACACCGGAGGAACGCGCGATCCACGAGGGCAACACCGGCATCCTGGCCCTGAACGGCGGGCGGCTGAAACGCTGGCTGTCGCGGCTGGAGAACCGCAATGCCCAGGGCGAGTACTACCTGACCGACGTCATCGGCCTGGCGGTGGCGGATGGCGTGGCGGTCAGAACCACCGAGGCCGACGGCATCGACGAGGTGCTGGGCGTCAACGATCGCCAGCAGCTCGCGCATCTGGAGCGGGTCCATCAGGCCGCCTGGGCCGTGAGACTGATGCGCGAGGGCGTGACCCTGCGCGATCCTGCTCGCCTCGATGTCCGCGGCGACGTCCAGATACTGGGTCAGGATAGCGAGATCGATGTCAACGTGATCCTCGAAGGCGCGGTCCAGCTTGGCGCGCGTGTCCGGATCGGCCCCGGCGTGGTGATCCGCGACAGCGTCATCGGCGACGACGTCGAGATCCTCCCGCACTCCATCATCGAGCGCGCCAGCGTCGGCGCCGGCTGCCGCATCGGTCCCTTCGCGCGGCTGCGGCCGGATACCTTGCTGGGCGAGGGCGTCCATATCGGCAACTTCGTGGAGCTCAAGAAAGCCCGTGTCGCCGGTCACTCGAAGATCAACCATCTCAGCTATGTGGGCGACGCCCGGGTGGGTGCGGGCGTCAACATCGGTGCCGGCACCATTACCTGCAACTACGATGGTGCCAACAAGTTCGAAACCGTCATCGAGGATGGCGCCTTCATCGGTTCCGATACCCAGCTGGTGGCACCGGTGACGGTCGGCAGGAACGCCACCATCGGCGCCGGTTCCACCATCACCAAGGACGCACCGCCGGATGCGCTGACCCTGAGCCGGGTCAGGCAGCTCACGGTGGACGGCTGGCGGCGTCCGCTCAAGCGGCAGGAGGGCTAGCCCATGTGCGGTATCGTTGGCGCCATCGCCTTTCGCAACATCACCCCGGTTCTGGTCGAAGGCCTCAGGCGGCTGGAATACCGGGGCTACGATTCGGCCGGCGTGGCGGTGCTGGGTGAGGATGGCCAGCTGCAGCGGGTCCGGCGGAAGGGCAAGATCCGGGTGCTGGAGGACGGTCTGCGCGAGACGCCTGCCACCGGCCATCTCGGCATCGCCCACACCCGCTGGGCTACGCACGGCGTTCCGTCCGAACGCAATGCTCATCCGCATGTCTGCCGCGAGTCGGTGGCCGTGGTTCATAACGGCATCATCGAGAACCACGAAGCCCTGCGGGTGGAGCTGGAAGCCAAGGGTTACGCCTTCGCGTCGGAGACCGATACCGAGACCATCGTCCATCAGGTGCATGAATGGCTGGATGCCGGCTTGTCGCTGCGGGAGGCCGTCCAGCGCACCTGCGCCCAGCTGGAGGGGGCCTATGCGATCGGTGTGATCTCGACCGCCAGCCCCGATCGCCTGCTGGCGGCGCGGCAGGGCAGCCCGCTGGTCATCGGCCTTGGCGAAGGCGAAAACTTCATTGCCTCGGACATCTTCGCCCTGGTCGGCGAAACCCAGCGCTTTGTCTTTCTCGAGGATGGCGATATCGCCGAGCTGACCACCGACAGCGTCCGCATCTACGACCGTGAGGGCCAGCCGGTCGAGCGGCCGGTGCATGAGACCGGACTTGCCGCCGATGCCATCGAGCGTGGCGAGTATCGGCACTACATGCAGAAGGAGATCCACGAGCAGCCGGTGGCCATTGCCCGGACCCTGGAAGGCCGGATTCGCGCTGGCCAGGTCGTCGATACCGCCTTCGGTCCCCAGGCGGCGCAGGCCTTCGACCGCATCCGGGCGGTCCAGATCGTGGCCTGCGGCACCAGCTTCCACGCCGGGCTGGTGGCCCGCTACTGGATGGAGGATATCGCCGGCCTGCCCTGCGATGTCGAGGTCGCCAGCGAATTCCGCTATCGCCGGCATGTGGTCGCGCCGGGCACCCTGTTCGTGACGATCTCCCAATCGGGCGAGACAGCGGACACGCTGGCGGCGCTCAGGGAGGCCGGTCAACTGGGCTACGCCCATACGCTGGCCATCTGCAACGTGCCCGAGAGCTCCATCGTGCGCGCCTCCGACGCCAGCCTCATGACCCGCGCCGGTCCCGAGGTGGGCGTGGCCTCGACCAAGGCCTTCACCACCCAGCTGGTGGCGCTGCTGCTGCTGGTGCTGGCCCTCGGGCGCCGGAACGGTCTGGAGCGGGCGCGCGAGGCGCGCATCGTCACGGAACTCGAATCGCTGCCGCGACAGGTGGAGCAGGTGCTGGCCCTGGAGGCGGCCATCCGGGCCTGGGCCGAGCTGTTCGGCGACAAGCAGGACGCGCTCTATCTCGGCCGCGGGCCGCAATATCCGGTCGCGATGGAAGGGGCCCTCAAGCTCAAGGAGATTTCCTATATCCATGCCGAGGCCTATCCGGCGGGCGAACTCAAGCATGGCCCGCTGGCGCTGATCGACGAGGAGATGCCGGTCATCGCTGTCGCGCCCAACAACGAACTCCTGGAGAAGCTGAAGTCCAACCTGCAGGAGGTGCACGCGCGGGGCGGGCAGCTGTTCGTGTTCGCCGACGACGAGGCGCCCCTGGCCAATATCCCGGGGGTGCGGCTGCTGCGCGTGGCCGAGACCGATGACGTGGTGGCACCGATCGTGTTCACCGTCCCGTTGCAGTTGCTGGCCTACCATGTGGCCCTGATCAAGGGCACGGACGTGGACCAGCCGCGCAACCTGGCGAAATCGGTCACGGTGGAATGATCTGGCCCGCCGGTTGCTTGCAATGGGCGGGAATGCATTGATTTGACGGCGACAAGGGAGGCGTCATGCAGTTGGGAATGATCGGTCTGGGGCGCATGGGCGGCAACATGGTGCGGCGGCTGATGCGGGCGGGGCACGAGTGTGTGGTCTTCGACCTCAATCCCGCATCGGTCCAGGCGCTGGCGGCGGAGGGCGCGACCGGCGCCGGGTCGCTGGAGGCCTTCGTGCGCGCGCTGGCGCCGCCGCGGGCGGTCTGGATCATGGTGCCGGCGGCGGTGGTCGACCAGATGCTCGAGCGGGTCGTGCCATTGCTGCAACCCGGCGATATCGTCATCGATGGCGGCAACTCCCAGTATATCGACGACATTCGCCGGGCCGGGGCGCTGGCGCAGAGCGGCCTGCACTACCTGGATGTCGGCACCAGCGGTGGCGTGCACGGGCTGGAGCGCGGCTATTGCCTGATGATCGGCGGCGACCACGCGGCGGTGCAGCGCCTCGATCCGGTGTTCCGCACGCTGGCGCCGGGGGTTGGCGACATTGCGCCCTCGCCGGGACGGGAAGGCCGCAGCAGTACCGCCGAGAATGGCTATCTGCATTGTGGCCCGGCGGGCGCCGGCCATTTCGTCAAGATGGTGCACAACGGCATCGAGTACGCGCTGATGGCCGCCTACGCCGAAGGCTTCAACATTCTCCGGCATGCCGATGTCGGCGACTTCACCCGCGAGGCCGATGCCGAGACCACCCCGCTGCGCCACCCCGAGCATTTCCAGTACCACCTGAACCTGGCCGACATCGCCGAACTGTGGCGGCGCGGCAGCGTCGTGACGTCCTGGCTGCTCGACCTGACCGCCAGGGCCCTGGCGGCGAGCCCGGATCTGGGCGAATTCTCCGGCAGGGTTTCGGATTCCGGCGAAGGTCGCTGGACCATCAACGCCGCCATCGACCAGGGCACGCCGGCACCGGTCCTGAGCGCCGCGGTCTTCCAGCGCTTTGCCTCGCGTGGCGAGGATGAGTTCGCCTGCAAGGTGGTCTCGGCCATGCGCTACCACTTCGGCGGCCACCAGGAGAAGACATGAACGGTCCAGCCATACCGCCCGCCGGGGGCGGCGGCCGCCCCGGCGACTCCTGCGTCATGGTCATCTTCGGCGCCACCGGCGATCTGACCCAGCGCAAGCTGCTGCCGGCACTCTACAACCTGGCGCGGGCCCGGCTGCTGTCCAGTCGCTTCGCCATCATCGGCACGGCGGTGGAGCCGATCGCCGCCGATGCCTTCCGCGAAAAAATGCTGCAGGCGATCCGCGCCTACGCCACCGACGAGCTGGATCAAGAGGTGCTGGCCTGGTTCGAGCCACGCATCCACTACATTTCGGGCGACGTGCGCGAGCCGGAGTTCTATGCCCGGCTGCGGGCGCTGTGCGAGCAGATCCGCGCCGACCATGCCATCGAGGACAAGCACTTCTATTACCTGGCGACCTCGCCGGTCTTTTTCGGCGAGATTGTCCGCCAGCTCGGCCAGGCGGGTCTGGCCAGCGAAGAGAAGGACAGCTGGCGCCGCGTCATCTTCGAGAAGCCCTTCGGCCACGATCTGGAGTCGGCCCGCCAGCTGAACGCCGACATCAAGGAAGTGCTGCGCGAGCGGCAGATCTACCGCATCGACCACTACCTCGGCAAGGAGACGGTGCAGAACATCCTGGTGATGCGGTTCGCCAACAGCATCTTCGAGCCGGTCTGGAACCGCCGCTACATCGACCACGTGCAGATCACCGCCGCCGAAACCGTCGGCGTGGAGCGGCGCGGCGCCTATTACGAGACCGCCGGCGCGCTGCGCGACATGGTGCCCAATCACCTGTTCCAGCTGCTGTCGCTGATCGCCATGGAGCCGCCGGTATCGTTCGAGGCGGATGCCGTGCGCGACGAGCAGACCAAGATCCTGCGCGCGGTGCAGATTCCGACCCCCGAGGACGTGCTCAGCAAGATGGCCCGCGGCCAGTACGGCGAGGGCACGGTGGCCGGGGAGCCGGTGCCGGGCTATCGTCAGGAGGCCAATGTCGCGCCGGACTCGCGCACCGAGACCTTCATCGCCATGAAGCTGATGATCGACAACTGGCGCTGGGCCGATGTGCCCTTCTACCTGCGTACCGGCAAGCGCATGGCGACCCGCGCCACCGAGATCGTCATCCAGTTTCGCCGCGCGCCGCTGGTGCTGTTCCGCAATACCGCCATCGAGCATCTGCGCACCAACCGCATGGTGATCCACCTGCAGCCCAAGGAAGGCATCTCGTTGCAGTTCGGCGCCAAGGTGCCGGGGCCGGTGATGAAGCTGGGCTCGGTGAAGATGGATTTCGACTATGTCGACTATTTCGGTTCCACTCCCGACACCGGCTACGAGCGGCTGCTGCTGGACTGCATGATGGGCGATGCCACCCTGTTCCAGCGTGCCGACATGGTCGAGACCGGCTGGAGCCTGATCCAGCCGGTGCTGGATGTCTGGAAGGCGCTGCCGCCGCGCGCCTTCCCCAACTACGAGGCCGGCACCTGGGGGCCGCGCGAGGCGGACGAACTGCTGGAGCGCGACGGGCGTCACTGGATCAATGCCACCTGAGGGCGAGACAGCCGCCGGCTGGTGGGATCGCAAGCCGCTGGCGTCGCTGACCCCTGGTGAATGGGAAGCGCTGTGCGACGGTTGCGGTCGCTGCTGCCTCAACAAGCTGGAAGACGAGGCTACCGGCGAAATCCTCTATACCCGCGCCGCCTGCCGGCTGCTCGATCTGGACAGCTGCCGCTGTCGCCACTACGCCGAGCGACACCGGCAGGTGCCCGGCTGCCTTGCGCTGCGCGGTGGCTTCACCCAGTTCCACTGGCTGCCCCGCACCTGCGCCTATCGCCTGCGTGCCGAAGGCCGGCCGCTGCCGGACTGGCATCCCCTGAAGTCGGGCTCCGCCGGCTCGGTGCACGAGGCCGGCATCTCGGTGCGCCATTTCGCCATTTCCGAAACGCTCGTCGAGGATCTGGAAGATCATGTCCTGGACGACTTCGACGCCCGGGAGCCCTGAGCCCCGGCTTGCCGCGTCCGCATCGCGCGCCGGCGGATTTGCTATGCTCCGCCGAACCCGAATGCCCTCTGGCCGTCTGACGACAACCGCACCGCAACGGGCAGAACCATGAACGACGAGGATACCGAATTCTTCCGCCAGGCCATGGCCGACGTGAAACCCCTGACAGCGCCGGAGCGGCATCTGGCGCGCCAGGCGGATGGCTCGCTCACGCCCGGCATCCGCTACCGGCGCGAGGCGGCGCAGCGGGCCATGACCATGGACGAGAGCCAGCTGCCGACGGCCTTCGTCGACCCGGTGCGGCCGGAGGCCGTCATCAGCTACCGGCGCGACGGCATCCAGTACGGCGTGTTCCGGCGTCTGCAACAGGGCGCCTATCCCATCGAGGCGATGCTCGACCTGCACGGCCTGACGGTGGAGCAGGCACGGCACGAGGTGTACCGCTTCATCGGCGACTGCCTGCGCCACGATGTCCGCTCCGCCCTCATCAGCCATGGCAAGGGGCATCGCAACAAGGACCAGGTCCCCTTGCTGAAGAGCTTCCTGGCCCGCTGGCTGCCGATGTTCCCGGAGGTCATGGCCTACCACAGCGCCCAGAAGTGGCACGGCGGCGCCGGTGCCGTCTATGTGCTGCTGCGCAAGAGCGAAAAGGCCAAGGAAGCGACCCGCGAGCGCCTGGGGTTCGGCTCCGGCAAACCCGAGGCATGACGCCGGCCGCTGCCGGGCAGGCGGCCCGGGCCTTCGCCGCCCCGTCGGCGCGGCTGGTTCTGGAGCCGCTGGGGCAGGGCCTCATCAACGATACCTATCGGGTCACGGAAGGCCGCCTCCGCTGGGTGCTGCAACGCATCAACCGGCAGGTGTTTCCCGATCCCGCGGCGGTCATGGCCAACCTCAGGCGGCTGAGCGATCATGCCCGGCAGGCCCGCTCGGGCCAGCCCGACGATGGCTGGCGCCTGCCCGAGGTGATCGCTGCCCGTGACGGCACCGATGGGTATCGGGACGAGGCGGGCGAGTACTGGCGCGCCCTCACCTTCATCGACCACGCCGTCAGTCTGCCGGCCATCGCCCGGCCGGAGCAGGCGGAGCAGGTGGGACGCGCCCTGGGCTGGTTTCATGGCCTGGTCGCGACGCTGCCCGTGCGCGACTTTCACGACACCCTGCCCGGCTTCCATGTCTGCCCGGGCTACCTGCAGCGCTTCGATGCCGTGCTGGCGGCGCGGGAGGACCGTGCCGATGCGCCCGGTCTTGGCAGCGCCCTCGCCTTCGTCGCCCGGCGTCGCATGCGGGCCGGCATCCTGGAGTCCGGGCGCGACCTCGGCCGGCTGGTCGAGCGGGTGATACACGGCGATCCCAAGCTCGACAACGTACTGTTTGATCGTCATAGCGGCCGCGCGGTAAGTCTGGTCGATCTGGACACGGTCAAGCCGGGCCTGCTGCACTACGACCTGGGCGACTGCTGCCGCTCCTGCTGCAATGTCGCCGGCGAAGGCGCGGACGCCTCCGCGGCGGTCTTCGACCGGACGACTTTCCGCGCCATCTTGAGCGGCTACCTGCGCGAGGCCGGCGCCAGCCTGGGCGCCGACGATCGCGACTACCTGTACGACGCCATCTGGCTGTTGCCCTTCGAACTGGGTCTGCGCTTTCTCACCGACCACCTGGCCGGCGACCGCTATTTCAAGGTGCGCCTGCCCGGCCAGAATCTCCAGCGTGCCCTGATCCAGTTCGCGCTGGTCGACAGCATCGAAGCGCAGGAGCGCGAACTCCGCGCGCTGATCGCCTCCCTGGCGCCCTAGGCCGTCTTCCGCCGTTGCCGCGCGGGACCTCGGGCAGGGTAATCCGCGATCTTTGTCGTTATACTGTTCCGCTTTTGCAGACAAGCGCTGTCCGTTACCCCCTCGTGGTCAAGAATCTCGTCAAAACCCGTCTGCCGACCAGCTTCGGCGAGTTCTCGCTGTTTCTGTATGCCGAGCACGGCAAGGAGCATCTCGCGCTGGTGAAGGGGGACGTCAGCGGCGTGGCCGGGGTGCCCGTGCGGGTCCACTCGGAATGCCTGACGGGCGATGTCTTCGGGTCGCGGCGCTGCGATTGCGGGGACCAGCTCCGCCATACCTTGCAATACCTGGGCCGGGTCGAGGCCGGCATCCTGCTGTACCTGCGCCAGGAGGGGCGCGGCATCGGCCTCCTGAAGAAGATGGAGGCCTATAACCTCCAGGACCAGGGCATGGACACGGTGGAGGCCAATCTCCGCCTCGGCCACCAGCCCGACGAGCGCGACTACGGCATTGCCGCCCGCATCCTGCGCGATCTGGGCGTCGCCTCGATCCGTCTGATCACCAACAACCCGCACAAGGTCGAGGCCTTGCAGCACCACGGCGTCGAGGTCCAGGCGCGCATCCCGATCGAGGTGGGCCACCACCGGGAGAACATCGGCTATCTGCGCTCCAAGGCCGAACGCATGGCGCACCTCCTGAACTTCCGCGAGCGCAGGCCCGAGCACCAGGACTTCGGTTTCATCGACCCGCTGATCGATCAGCTGCGCCTGGCCCGCGAGGCCGGGCAGGGATTCCCCTTCGTCACCCTGACCTATGCGCAGAGCATGGACGGCAGCATCGCCGCCGATGCCGGCGCGCCATTGGCCCTGAGCTCGCAGCAGGCGCTGACGCTGACGCACTTCCTGCGCGCCCACCACGATGGCCTGCTGGTCGGCGTCAATACCATCCTGGCCGACGATCCGCAGCTGAACGTCCGCTACTGCGAGGGCGAGGATCCCCGCCCGATCATCCTCGACAGCCATCTGCGGACGCCGCTGGATTGCCGCCTGCTGCGGCAGGCCGGCAAGCCGCCGATCATCCTGACGACATCGCTGTCCGATCCTGCCCAGCGGGCGGCCCTGGCCGGACAGGGCGCGGTCGTCATCCAGGTCGACGGCGACGCCGAGGGCTGCGTCGACATACCCCAGGCGCTGGTGGCCCTGACCGCGCAAGGCATTCGCACCCTCATGGTCGAGGGCGGCGGCAAGATCATTTCAACCTTCCTGAAACAGCATCTCGTGAATTACTGCGTCATCACCATCACGCCGAAGATCATCGGCGGGCTGAAGGCCATCGACGGCCTCAGCGCCGCCGGCGAGGCGCCGCTGACCCTGGCGGACTGCCGCTACCAGATACTGGGTTCCGATGTCATCGCCTACGGGCCGGTCCATTTCGGCTAGTCGCATGAGCATCGAAGCCATATTCCACGTTGCCCCGCACACGGTCGCGCTGCGGGAAGTCCGTCCCGCCAAGCCCGGGCCCGGCGAACTGCTGGTGCGCGCGCACTGCTCCGCCATCAGCCCCGGCACCGAATCCCTGATCTTCCGTGGCGGGGTGCCGGAAAACCTCAAGCTGGACGAGCAGCTCGCCAGCCTGGACGGGCATTTCCGCTACCCCTTCAAGTATGGCTACGCCCTGGTGGGCGAGGTCATCGGCGTCGGCAGCCGCGAGGACCGCCGCTGGCAGGGTCGGCGCGTGTTCGCCTTCCATCCGCACCAGACCGAGGCCGTCATCGGCAAGCGCTATTGCCACCTCCTGCCCGAGGGCATGCCGGCAGATCGCGCGCTGTTCCTTGCCAACATGGAAACCGCCCTGAATCTGGTCATGGATGCCGCCCCGCTCACCGGCGAGCGGGGCATGGTGTTCGGCCAGGGCGTGGTCGGCCTGCTGGCCGCGGCCGTGCTCGGGCAGTTCCCGCTGGAGGAGTTGATCACGGCCGATCCCGTGCCCCTGCGCCGCGAGCTGTCGCAGAAGCTGGGCGTCAGCCTGGCCATCGATCCTTCGCGCGGACGCGAGCTGGCCGTGCTGGAAGACTGCCTGTTCGATGCCGACCAGAGCGGGCTCGACTTTGCCATCGAGGTGTCCGGCCAGATCGAGGGCCTGAACCAGGCCATCCGCCTGTGCGGCTTCGACAGCCGCATCGTGGTCGGCTCCTGGTATGGGCGCAACGCCGGGTTGGTCGATCTCGGCGGCCACTTCCACCGTCGCCGCATCAAGCTCATCTCCAGCCAGGTCAGCACCATCGACCCGGCCCTGAGCGGTCGCTGGAGCAAGGAAAGGCGTCTGGCGCTGGCGCTGGACTGGCTGGACCGGGTGGCGCCCGAGCAGTTCATCACTCACCGCTTCGGCCCGGCCGATTGCCAGGTCGCCTTCGAGCTGGCCGGCGACAAGAACGCCGGTGCGCTGCAGGTCATCTTCGAGTTCTGAGCCGGACCTGCCGGCCGCGTGGCGGGTGCGGTAGGCCGCTCCGCCCCGCTCAAGCCGGGCGGATCGATTGCGGAAAGCGGAACCGGTTGCCGGGATCGTATTGCCGCTTGATGGCCCTGAGGCGTGGCAGGTTGCTGCCGTAATAGGCGGTTTCCCAATCCTCGAGCGACGGGTCGACGAAGTTCTGGAAGGCGCCGCCGCCGGCAATCGGCACCAGGGCCGCATAGCATCCGTCCTGCCAGCGATGGGCGCGACGCTTGGACTGTGGCGACTGGGTGGGATCCCAGCCAATGCCGAGATCGAACAGCCAGCGGCTCCACCGGTGGACGAAGGCGGTGGCGTCGGCAGGGACATCGTTGATTGCGCCACCGGTCAGGAACAGTGACAGGTAGGCACCGCCCTGGACAGGCTCCCAGCGGTTCATCCACTGCCGGACGACGGCGATGAAGGCGTCCGGCAGGCTGCTGTCGACGAATCTCGACCGGGACTGATAACAGGCCGGCGTTCCCTCCTCGGCGAGGAAATACTGGCCTTCCCAGTACGGCAGGGTTTCGATGGTTGCGGCGCCGGGTTTCGCCGCTGCCGTCAGGGGCGCAAAGATGTCGCGCAGATCCGCCTCGCTACCGTGGAACTGGCCGTAAATCCGCAGCAGCAGCGCCGGTTCGCCGTGCCTGCCGTCCGCCAGGTAGGGTTCCAGGTAAAGCTTGGCGCCGAGCTGGTTTGGCGCGGCCTCGAGGGTGCGCACCACCGTCGCGATCAGTTCGTCCGGGGCCGCGCGCCAGGACAGATCGAACACCACGATCCGGTCGACCGGGAACGTCTCCAGCGTAAAGGCCGTGTTGATGCCGAAGTTGCCGCCGGCGCCGCCCCGGCAGGCCCAGAAGAGATCGGCATTGCTCGCTGCGTTGGCCACCCGGATGGCGCCATCGGCGGTCACGATTTCGGTGGACACTAGCTTGTCGCTGCCGATGCCATGGGCGCGCATTTCGAAACCGATGCCACCGCCGAGCAGGAACCCGCCGGCACCCACGCCGGTGCAGCGGCCATGGGTGACGGAGCGGCCGATACCCCCCAGTGCCTTGTAGAGCGCGCCGTTGAGCATGCCGCCACCGATGGTCACACGGCCGCTGCTGGCGTCGTAGGTGCTGCCACCCAGCGAGGACAGGCTGATCAGCAGCCCATGGGTGCTGGAATAGCCGGCATAGGAATGACCGCCGCCGCGCGTGGCCAGCGGCATGTTCTCTTCCTGGCACCAGCGCAGGCAGGTCGCGACGTCCTCGGCGTTGGTGCACACGGCGATGCCGGCGGGCTTGATGTGCCGGTAACGCTGGTTGTTTGGCGTCGACAGGCGCGTATAGCCGAACTGGCCGTGGCGGATGAGTTCGCCGCTCAGGCGCTGTTTCAGCCTTCTCCAGGCGCCTGCGGTCGCTGCCGGTGCCTGCGACAAGGGTTCGAGCGGACCCGGGAGCGCTGCAAAGGTGCGTTCCGCGATGGCGCCGCCCATCAGGGCCGCGCCGAAACCCATGAAGCGGCGGCGGCTGATGGCGAGGGTTTGGGTCAGGTCGAGGTCTGGTGTGGTTTTCATGTGTCAGGCTCCGCGGTCACAGGCTGGCCGGGTCGATCCCGGCCTGTTCCAGCATCTCCCGGTAGGCCGCCGAGTGCCGGGCCAGCGTTTCGGTGTCGGCGCTGCCGGCCTCGGCGGTCGCCAGCGGGATGAAGACCTGGACCATCGCCGCCTCGGCGATGGCGTCGAAAAAGGCGGCCTTGAGGGCCCAGGCGAAGACGCCGGCGAAGACATAAGGCCAGAAGCTCAGGTCGATGGGGATGCCGTCCACCAGCAGGCCGATGCCCGCCAGCAGCAGCGGGTACGCGGCAAGGAAGCCCAGCCAGGAAAAGAGCGTCGCAGCCAGCCGGTTGCGGGTCATGCGGGCGAAATGCCGTTCCTGTACCGCCAGCCCCTCGGCGGCGCTGCGCCAGGGCCGATCGGTGCCCGAGTAGAGCTGCCAGGCCAGCAGGGTCTGATGGTTCAGGGCCGACAGCCGGCCGGTGGCGCGGATCATGAACTGACGCAGGCCGGGTTTGTCCGCGGGCAGCTTCGGGCAGGGGTGCATCTCCGCCATGTCCCCCTGGACCTGGCGGATGGCCTGATCCAGCGCGAACAGCCGGGTCGTGCTGGGGAAGGCGGACCGCTGGCGCTGGCGGGCGTGCTCGACCAGCGCCCTGCCGCCGGGCAGCGCGACGCCGCGCGCCTGGTCCGCCAGCAGGGCCAGCTGCGGGATGCTGACGGCATTCAGCCAGGTCGGGCGGAGCCTGGCCATCAGCCAGGCGAACAGCGCGAACCCCGCGATCGCGCCATAGGGGCCCAGTGCACTGGCGTTCCTAGCCAGCGAGCCGAAGCCGACCAGCGTGCCGGCGCCCGCCAGCGTCGCCAGCAGGTAGCCCAGCGCCGCACCGAGGCAGAACGCCAGCCGGTACAGCACATAGGCCATGGAGGTCTCGATGGACCTCACCGCCGCCATCAGATTGAAATCCCACATCGTCGTCTCCTCCGCTGTTGCTGCTGGGGTTCCCGCAGGCGTCCCCGGTGTCATCGATAACGCTTGGTCGCCGGCCCCGGACGGGCGCCACCGGCCTTGCGCGTGCCGGCGGGCGGCTTGCCGGGCGGCGGCAGGCCGGTGTGCTGGGTGCGGAACGGCTGGGCCTTGCGCGCCACGCGGCGGCCCTCGGCCTGCTGGCCGGTGCCGGCCGGCTGCCAGGCCGGGATCAGGTGCTGCTTGCCGTTGCCGATCAGGTCGGCGCGGCCCATGCGTTTCAGGGCCTCGCGCAGCAGCGGCCAGTTTTCCGGATCGTGGTAGCGCAGGAAGGCCTTGTGCAGGCGTCGCTGCTTCATCCGCTTGGGGATGTAGACCGCCTCGCTGTCGCGGCCGACTCGGTGCAGCGGGTTCTTGCCGGTGTGGTACATGGTCGTGGCATTGGCCATGGGCGAGGGCAGGAAGGCCTGCACCTGGTCGGCGCGGAAACCATTGCGCTTCAGCCACAGCGCCAGGTTGAGCATGTCCTCGTCGGTGGTGCCGGGGTGCGCGGCGATGAAGTAGGGAATCAGGTACTGCTCCTTGCCGGCCTGCTTCGAATACTTGTCGAACATGGCCTTGAAGCGGTCGTAGGTACCGATGCCCGGTTTCATCATCTTCGCCAGCGGCCCCGCCTCCGTGTGCTCCGGGGCGATCTTGAGATAGCCGCCGACATGGTGGGTGACCAACTCCTTCACGTATTCCGGCGAGGTCACGGCCAGGTCGTAGCGCAGGCCGGAGCCGATGGTGATCTTCTTGATGCCGGGCAGGGCCCGTGCCCGGCGGTAGAGCTTGATCAGCGGTCCGTGATCGGTATTGAGGTTCTTGCAGATGCCGGGGAACACGCAGGACAGGCGCCGGCAGGAGGCCTCGGTCTTCTCGTCCTTGCACGCCAGCCGGTACATGTTGGCGGTGGGGCCGCCGAGATCGGAGATATGGCCGGTGAAGGCTGGTGAGGTGTCGCGGATGGTCTCCAGCTCGCGGATGATCGAGTCCTCCGAGCGGTTCTGGATGATGCGGCCCTCGTGCTCTGTGATCGAACAGAACGAGCAGCCGCCGAAGCAGCCGCGCATGATCGTCACCGAATGCTGGATCATCTCGAAGGCCGGAATCTTGCGATCGCCATAATCGGTGTGCGGCCGGCGCGAATAGGGCAGGTCATAGACGCCATCCATCTCCTTGGTCGTCAGCGGGATCGGCGGCGGGTTGATCCAGACCTCGCGTTCGCCATGGCGCTGCACCAGGGCACGGGCATTGCCGGGGTTGGTCTCCTGATGCAGCACGCGCGAGGCATGGGCATAGAGCACCGGATCGTCCTTGACCCGCTCGTAGGCCGGCAGGCGGATGACCGTGCGGCCGGGGTCGGTACGGCGGCGCTCGAAGCGGACAACCGGACCGCTGTCGGCGGGGGTGGCGCAGCCGGCGGGCTCCATCTGGTAGGGGTCGGGCGCCGGCGCCACCGGGCCGGGGCGGTCGATCTCGGTCGAATCGATGACGAACCAGTCCCCGGGCGGGGCCTTGCGCAGGAAGGCGGTGCCACGGATGTCGGTGAGCTGGCCGACGGGTTCCCCGGCCGCCAGGCGGTGGGCGATCTCCACCACCTGCCGCTCGCCGTTGCCATAGACCAGCAGGTCGGCCTTGGCGTCCATCAGCACCGAGCGGCGCACCGTGTCCGACCAGTAGTCGTAGTGGGCGATGCGGCGCAGGCTGGCCTCGATGCCGCCGAGGACGATGGGCGCGTCCTTGTACGCCTCGCGGCAGCGCTGGGCGTAGACCGTCACGCAGCGGTCGGGTCGCTGGTGCGGCTCGCCGTCCGGCGTATAGGCATCGTTGGAGCGGATCTTCCGGTCCGACGTATAGCGGTTGACCATGGAATCCATGTTGCCGCCGGTGACGCCGAAGAACAGATTGGGTTTGCCGAGGCGCTTGAAGCCATCGGCCGAGTGCCAGTCCGGCTGCGCCAGGATGCCGACCCTGAAGCCCTGGGCCTCCAGCAGCCGGCCGATGATCGCCATGCCGAAGCTCGGATGATCCACATAGGCGTCGCCGGTGACGATGACGATGTCGCAGGCATCCCAGCCCAGGGCTTCCATTTCGGCCCGGCAGGTCGGCAGCTGCGGCGCCGTGCCGAAACGCTTGGCCCAGTAGGGGCGGTAGGAGAACAGGTCGGGGGCGCGGATCATGGGAGCTGCGGTGCGGGATCGGGAGGATGGGCGCGGTATTGTAGCCCGAAGACCGGGGGCACCCATGCCCGTTTTCCCCCGCCGGTCGTTCATAATGCTGGGTTTCCAGCCGGGGAGCGCGGCTCTCCCGTGCCGTGTTCCCCATCCGCAGCTTCCATCATCCGCCCATGAGCCAACTGCCCCTGCTCCGCCTGAAGAAAAATGAAGACCGTCGCCTGCGCGGCGGCCACCTCTGGATATTCAGCAACGAGGTGGATATCGCCGCCACCCCGCTCCGGGGTTTCGCCCCGGGCGATCTGGCCGTGCTGGAGAACGCCCGCGGCGAGACCCTGGGCACGGTCTATGTCAATCCCGACTCGCTGATCGCGGCCCGCATCCTCGCCCGCGACACGCGCCAGGCCATCGACCGGGCCTTTTTCGTGCGCCGGCTGGAGCGGGCGCTGGCCCTGCGCGAGTGGGCCTACGGTCGGCCGTACTACCGCCTGGTCTATGGCGAGAGCGACGGTCTGCCGGGGCTGGTGATCGACCGTTTCGGCGATGTCTTCGTGTTGCAGACCAGCACCGCCGGCATGGAGCGATTGCAGGATCGGGTGGTCGAGGCGCTGGAGAGCCGCTTTGCCCCGCGCGCCGTGGTGATCCGCAACACCTCGGGCTTGCGGGCGCTGGAAGGGCTGGGCGAGGACACGCGGGTGGCCTCGGGCACGCTGGCGGCACCGGTCGAGCTCGAGGAAAACGGCGCGCACTTCCGCGTCGATCCCCTGCAGGGGCAGAAGACCGGCTGGTTCTACGATCACCGCGACAATCGCGCCGAGCTGGCCCGCTGGTGTGACGGCAAGCGGGTACTGGACCTGTTCGCCTATACCGGCGCCTGGAGCGTGCCGGCCGCGCTGGCCGGGGCGGCGTCGGTGACCTGCGTGGACGCCTCGGTGCCGGCCCTGGCGCTGGCCGCCGAAAATGCCCGGCTGAACGGCGTCCAGGCGCAGCTGGATTGCCAGGTGGCCGACGTGTTCGACTATCTCCGGCAGGCCCGCGAGGCGCGCCTGCACTTCGATGTCATCGTGCTGGACCCGCCGGCCTTCATCAAGCGCCGGAAGGATGTCGCCAAGGGACTGGAGGCCTATCGGCGGCTGAACCAGGCGGCCCTGCAGGTGCTGGCGCCGGGCGGGCTGCTGGTGTCGGCGTCCTGCTCGTTCCACCTGGCCCGCGACCAGCTGCACGACCTGCTGCGCGCCTCGGCGCGGCATCTCGACCGGCATCTGGTGTTCGCGCGGCGCGGCGGCCAGGCGGCGGACCATCCGGTGCATCCGGCGATTCCCGAGACCGATTACCTCAAGGCGTTCTTCTGCTGGGCCGGTCCCAGCCTGTAGGCGCCAGGCGGCGCGCCCGTATTGAAACCGCCGGCCGCGGCCCCCACCCTATGCCGGCGCGCGGCCCCGCGGTCCGCCTTTTCCGATTTCCATAACGCCTCAGGTGCAGACATGATCAAGCGCCCCCGAAATTTCCCTGCCATCCTGCTGGCCGGCCTGCTGTCGCTCGCGGCGCCGGCCTGGTCGGCCTTGCCGCTGGTGGTGGACGGCCAGTCCCTGCCCAGTCTTGCGCCCATGCTGAAGCGGGTGACGCCGGGCGTGGTCAACATCTCGACCAAGACCCAGATCCAGCAGGCCGAGCATCCCCTGCTGCGCGATCCGGTGTTCCGCCATTTCTTCGGCGTGCCGAACATGCCGCGCCAGCGCGAGAGTTCCAGCCTCGGCTCGGGCGTCATTGTCGATGCGCGGCGCGGCTATGTGCTGACCAACAACCACGTGGTCGACAAGGCGGACGAGATCACCGTCACCCTGACCGACGGGCGCAAGCTCCAGGCCAAGCTGGTCGGTGCCGACCGCGAGTCGGACGTGGCCGTGATCAAGGTGAACGCCGAACGCCTGACGGACGTGCCGGTGGCGAATTCCGACCGCCTGCAGGTGGGCGACTTCGTGGTGGCCGTGGGCAATCCCTTCGGGCTGGGGCAGACGGTCACCTCCGGCATCGTCAGCGCCCTAGGCCGCTCCGGGCTGGGTATCGAGGGCTACGAGGACTTCATCCAGACCGACGCCTCGATCAACCCCGGCAACTCGGGCGGCGCCCTGGTCGACCTCAATGGCCAGCTGGTCGGCATCAACACCGCCATCCTGGCGCCCAATGGCGGCAACGTCGGCATCGGTTTCGCCATCCCGGTGAACATGGCCATGAGTATCATGAACACCCTGGTCGAGCATGGCGAGGTCAAGCGCGGCCTGCTGGGCGTGACGGTGCAGGATCTGACCCACGAGCTGGCCCAGGCCTTCCGGCTCACGCAGACCCAGGGCGCCGTGATCACCGCCGTGCAGCCGGGTTCCCCGGCGGAAAAGGCCGATCTGGAGCCGGGCGACGTGGTGCTTTCCATCAACGGCAAGCCGGTCAGGAACAGTGCCGATGTGCGCAACATCATCGGCTTGGCCCAGATCGGCGACGAGGTCCAGGTGGAGGTGGTCCACAAGGGCGCTTCCGTGGTACGCGACGCCAAGATCGCCAAGCCGCAGTTCGCCAATGCCGAAGGCCAGGCCATCCACCCCAGGCTGGCCGGCACCCTGCTGCGCGACGCGCCCGGCAACGAGGGCGTGGTGATCGAACAGATGAGCCGCGCGTCCCATGCCTACCAGGCCGGTCTGGTGCCGGGCGACGTCATCATCGGCGCCAACCGCCGGCAGGCCGCCAACATCGCCGAGCTGCGCCGGGCGGTGAAGGGCGCCGGGCAGCTCATCCTCAACATCCAGCGCGACGATCAGGGCTTCATCATCGTCCTGCAGTAGGCGGCCGGCGAGCCGCGCCGCCTGGGGCGGCTCGCCGGCGATCAGCCCCAGGGACGGATGGACGCGTCGGCCGGTTGCACTTCCAGCTGTCCCGCCCCGCCCAAGGCCTTGTACAGCGCGACCAGGTGGACGAGCGTCCGGGCCTGCGACTGGGACAGCTCCAGCTCTTCCAGGTAGAGGGCACGCTGGGCGTCGAGCACATCCAGGAAGGTCGAGATGCCCTCGCGATAGCGCAGCTCGGCCAGCCGCAGCGATTCCCGCAGGTCGGTGAGCGAGCGGGCCAGCTTCTGCCGCCGCTGTTCCTCCTTGAGGTATTGGGTCATGGCGGTCTCCGTCTCCCGCAGGGCTTCCAGCACGGCTTTCTCGTAGCGTAGCCAGGCTTCCTTCTGGCGGGCGTCGGCCAGGTCGATGCCGGCCCGGATGCGGCCGAAATTGAAGATCGGCTGCATGATGGCGCTGCCGCTGGCCCAGGAGAAGGCGGTCGAGCGGAACAGGTTTTCCAGGTCGGAGTTCTGGAAGCCGGCGAAGGCCGCCACGGAAATCTTCGGGAACAGCTCGGCGAAGGCCGCGCCCTGGGTGGCCGTGGCCGCCGCCAGGTCGCGTTCCGCCGCGCGGATGTCCGGGCGGTAGCGCAGGGTTTCCGCCGGCAGGGTCAGCAGCTCGCGGACCTGGGTCTGCGGCAGGTCGGCGGGAGCTTCCAGCGACTTCAGCAGCGCGCCCGGCTTGGCCGCGACGAGGGTCTCCAGGCGATGGCGGGCGGCGGTCAGCTCGCCCTCCAGCGCCGGCAGCTGGGCCTCGGTGGATTCAGTCTGGGCGCGGGCGCGGGCGACGTCATAGCGGGTGCCGACGCCCTCCCGGAACAGCTGTTCCGTCAGCGCCAGCGTGTGCCACTGGGTATCCAGGTTGGCGTGCGTGATGCGTAGCCGGTTCTGCAGGTTGCGGTACTCGATGTAGGTGCGCGCCAGCTCCGCGGCAACCATGACCCAGGCCTGCCGGTAGGCCTCCGCGGCGCTCTCGCTGACGGCGGTGGCGGCCTCCAGCTTGCGGCGCAGGCGGCCGAACACGTCGATTTCCCAGACCGCGTCGAAACCGGTGAGGAAAAAGTTCAGGGCGTTGGAACCCTGGTTGGGGCCCGGGATCAGATTGTCCAGCCGGGAGCCGATGGCGGCGCCGGACACCTGCGGGAACAGCGCGGACTGGTTGGCCAGCCGCTCGGCCCGCGCCTGCTCGATGCGGGTGAAGGCCATCCGCAGGTCCAGGTTGCGATCCTGCGCCTGGGCCATCAGGCGGTTCAGGACCGGATCGTCGAAGGTCTTCCACCAGCTGGCGAGGGTGCTGGCCGGAACCCTCGCCAGCCCGGCGTCCGGATTCCGCGCGGCCTGCCAGCGGTCCGGCAGGACCGGGTCGGGTGTGCGGTAGTCCGGGCCCACGGCGCAGCCGGTGAGCCCGGCGACAAGGGGCAGCATCAGCGATCCGCGCCTCATGGACGATGCCCCTCCAGGAACAGGGTCACCGCCGCCTCGATCAGCCGTTCTCGCTCGGCTGCCGGCAGGCCCTGTTGCAGGCCGATCAGGCAGCGGAAATGCGCGGCGCCCTGCAGCATGCCCAGCAGCAGCTGGCTGGCGCTGTCGGGCTGGTGTACCGAGAGCGCGCCGCGATCGTGCAGCTCGGCGAGATAGCGGGACAGCAATTGCAGCATGGGGCCGGCGCTGGTTGCCCAGACCTGCTCGCGCAATTCCGGGAAATGCTGCTGCTCGGCGATGAGCAGGCGATACAGCGCCAGCGAGTCCGGCGCGTAGAGCAGGTCGACATAAGCGTCGGCGATGGCCCTGAGGCCCCTTGCGGGTTCCCGGTGGGCCAGCGGCGCCTCGCTCAGGGTGCTGAACAGGGCCTTGCATTGATCGGCGATGACGGCGACGAAGAGTTCATGCTTGCTGCCGAAGTGGCTGTACAGCGTCGGCTTGGACACCGGCGCGGTCTCGGCGATGGCATCCATGCTGGTGCCGTTGTAGCCGCTGGCCAGGAAGGCCTGCCGGGCGGCGTCGAGAATGGCCTGGCGCTTGGAAGGGGAGGGGGTTTTCATCGGGTGTCGTTGATGGGTGATTGCAGCCGCCGGAATCGGCGTTTATCATAAACTAAACCGTTCAGTTAAATAAATCCAGCCCATGCCACCCCTGAAACAGCTTCTCCTCCTCAGTCTGGCCGTGGGCGCCGCGGCCGGTGGGTTCGCGTACTGGCGGACGGCCATCCATCCCTACGAGAGCACCGACAACACCTATCTGAAGGCGCACATGACGCTGATCAGCCCGCGCGAATCGGGCTACGTCAAGTCGGTGCATTTCGAAAACAACCAGAAGGTCCAGGCCGGCGACCTGCTGGTGGTGATCGACGACGCCGATTTCCGCGCGCGGGTGGCCGAGGGCGAGGCGCAGATCCAGGTGCAGCAGGCGCAGATCCGCAGCCTTGAGAGCGACAAGCGCGTGCAGCAGAGCCGGATCGAGGAGCAGCACGCCGAGATCGCCAACGCCGCGGCCGACATGGAGCGTGCCGCCAGGGACCTCAGGCGCTTCGCCAACCTGGTCCGCGAAGGGGCGGTGTCGACCCAGGCCCACGATTCCGCCGATGCCGCCCTCAAGCAGGCGCGCGCCCAGCATGCCAGGGTGGTTGCCGCGCACGAGGAGGCAGAGCGGCAGCTGGTCGCGCTGGATGCCCGCATCGGCGAGGCGCAGGCGCGCATCCGCTCCATCGAGGCAGCCCTGGAGACCGACCGCATCGCCCTTTCGCACACCCGCATCCATGCGCCCATCGCCGGCACCCTCGGCAACCGCAGCGTGCAGGTCGGCCAGCTGGTCAAGCCCGGCAATACCCTGGCCTATCTGATCCCGGAGCAGGGCCTGTACGTGGAAGCCAACTTCAAGGAAACCCAGATCGAGCACATGCAGCCGGGCCAGCCGGTGGACATCACCGTCGATGCGTTCCCGGGCGACCGCTTCCAGGGTCGGGTCGACAGCTTCGCGCCGGCCTCCGGTTCCGAGTTCAGCCTGCTGCCGCCCGAGAACGCGACCGGCAATTTCACCAAGATCGTGCGCCGGGTGCCGGTGAAGATCGCCTTCGCGCCCGCCACCGACCTCAGCCGGCTCAGGCCCGGCTTGTCGGCGCTGGCCAGGGTGCGGGTGCGGTAAGCGCCGATGTCGGCGACCGGCATTCCGGACACCGCGGCCGAGATCGAGATTCCCGCGAGCGCGGAGCGCACTCTGTCGACCCGCGAATGGGTCGGTTTCATCGCCATGGTGTTCGGCATCTTCATGGCCATCCTCGACATCCAGATCGTCGCCAGCTCGCTGGAGCAGATCCAGGCCGGGCTGTCCGCGACCCGCGACGAGATCACCTGGGTGCAGACCGCCTACCTGATCGCCGAGGTGGTCATCATCCCGCTGTCCGGCTGGCTGGCGCGGGCCCTGTCGACGCGCATCCTGTTCGCCGTTTCCTGTGCCGGCTTCACCCTGATGAGCCTGCTCTGCGCGCTGGCCTGGAATCTCGATTCGATGATCGTCTTCCGCGGACTGCAGGGGCTGTTCGGCGGCGCCATGATTCCCAGCGTGTTCGCCGTCATCTACACCCTGTTCCCGCCACGGCTGCAACCCACCATGGTGATCGTCGTGGGGCTGGTGGTGACGGTGGCGCCCACCGCGGGGCCGGTGTTCGGCGGCTATCTCACCGACGCCGTGTCGTGGAAGGCGCTGTTCCTGGTCAATCTGGTCCCCGGCCTGCTGGTGACCGTGCTGACCTGGCTGCTGGTGCGGGTGGACGAGCCGGAATGGGCGCTGCTGGAAAAGATCGACTTCCGCGGCATCCTCTATATCGTCGTGTTTCTGGGCAGCATGCAATTCGTGCTGGAGGAGGGCGTCCGCAAGGAATGGTTCGAAAGCCGGGAGATCGCCGTTTTCAGCGTCATCGCGGTGCTGGCGGCGCTGGCCATGCTGCGCCGGGAGCTGACCATCGACCAGCCGATCGTCGACCTCTGGGCCTTCCGCGACTTCAACTTCACCGTCGGCTGCCTGTTCAGCTTCATCCTCGGCATCGGGCTCTACACCGTCATCTATCTGATGCCGGTCTACCTGGCCACGGTGAAGGGACTCAACAGCCTGCAGATCGGCCAGTACATCATGGTCGCGGGCGTCTTCCAGTTCGTTTCCGCCTTCGTCGCCGGACCGGCCGCCAAGGTGCTGGATTCGCGCCTGATGCTGGCGCTGGGGCTGACGATGTACGGTGCCGGCTGCTGGGCCAATGGCAACCTGACCCACGAGGATGCCTACTGGGAATTCTTCTGGCCGCAGGCCCTGAGAGGATTCGCCCTGATGTTCTGCTTCCTGCCGATCAACTCCCTGGCGCTGGGCACCCTGCCGCCCGACGAGGTGAAAAATGCCAGCGGGCTCTATAACCTGATGCGCAACCTGGGTGGCGCGATCGGCCTGGCGGTGGCCAATACCCTGATGATCCAGTGGAACAAGGCGCACTATGCCAAGCTGCGCGAGGCGGTCACCGGCGGCTCGCCCGTGGCGCGGAACCTGCTCGAAGAGTTGCAGGGCCGACTGGCGGCCGCCGGCGTGACCGATCCCGAGCTGGCCGCCGTCAAGCAGGTGCACGGCCTGGTCATGCGCGAGGCGGAGGTGATGACCATCAACTCCCTCTTCCATGCCCTGGCGCTGGTGTTTTTCCTCGCCCTGCTGCTGATGCCGCTGGTGAAGAAGGTGGCGGCCGGCAGCGATGCCGCCGCCGGGCACTGAACGGCCGGCGGCGGCACAATCTTGCGGAGGCGCAATGAAGCGATGGACCATCCTGCTGCTGTTGCTGGTCGCCGTCGCGCTGGCCGCCAGCTGGTGGGCCTCGCGCCCGGAGCCGTTGCCCCGGGGTTTCGCCGCCGGCAATGGCCGCATCGAGGCGACCGAGATCGATATCGCCACCCAGTCGCCGGGGCGCATCGCCGAGATCCGGGTCCGCGAGGGTGATTACGTGCAGGCCGGCACCGTGCTGGCCCGCATGGACACCGAGGTGCTGCGCGCCCAGCTGGCCGAAGCCGAGGCCCGGGTCCGGGAGGCCGAGCTGGCCCGCGTCACGTCCCGCTCGACGGTGGCGCAGCGCCAGAGCGAGCGGGTCGCGGCCGAGGCCCTGGTGGCCCAGTACCGTGCCGAGTCGGAGGCCGCCGGCAAGCGCCTGCGCCATTCCCGGGCCCTGGTGGGCGAGGGCGCCGTTTCCCGCCAGCAGCTGGACGACGACCGGGCCCGCGTGGAGGCCGCCGAGGCCATGATCCGCGCCGCCGAGGCTAGGGTGATGGCGGCCCGCGCCGCTGTCGCCGCCGCCGAATCGCAGATTCCGCAGGCGCAGTCGGTCGTCGACGCGGCGCGCGCCACGGTCGACCGGCTGCAGGCGGAAATCGGCCATGCCGAACTCCGCTCGCCGCGCGCCGGCCGGGTCCAGTACCGGATCGCCGAACCGGGCGAGGTGCTCCCCGCCGGCGGCCGGGTGCTCAGCCTGGTTGACCTCGCCGACGTCTACATGACCTTCTTCCTGCCCACCGAGGCCGCCGGCCGCCTGGCGCTCGACGGCGAGGCGCGGCTGGTGCTGGACGCCCTGCCCGACGACGTGATTCCGGCCCGGGTCAGCTTCGTCGCCAGCGTCGCCCAGTTCACGCCGAAAACCGTGGAGACCGCGCAGGAACGCATGAAGCTGATGTTCCGGGTGCGGGCGCGGATCGATCCCGAATGGCTGCGGGCCCATCTGGACCACGTCAAGGTGGGGCTGCCGGGCATGGCCTACGTGCGGCTGGACCCGGACCGGCCCTGGCCCGAGCGGCTGGCGGTCCACCTGCCGCCGTGAGGCCGCGCTCCGCCGCCGGGCCGGTCGCCCGGCTCCGCGATGTCCGCCTGGCCCACCGCGACCGCCGGGCGCTCGCCGGCGTGGACCTCGATATCCCGCCCCGCGCCATGGTTGGTCTGATCGGCCCCGACGGGGTCGGCAAGTCCAGCCTGATGTCCCTGATCGCCGGTGCGCGGGCCATCCAGTCGGGCGTCGTCGAGGTTCTCGGCGGCGACATCGGCCGCGCCGCCCACCGCCGCGCCGTCTGCTCCCGCATCGCCTACATGCCGCAGGGCCTGGGCCGGAATCTCTATCCCACCCTGTCGGTGTACGAGAACATCGATTTCTTCGGTCGCCTGTTCGGCCTGTCGCGTGCCGAACGCCGGCGGCGCATCGCCGAGCTGATCGAGGGCACCGGGCTCGCACCCTTCCGCGATCGGCCGGCCGGCCAGCTGTCGGGCGGCATGAAGCAGAAGCTGGGCCTGTGCTGCGCACTGATCCACGATCCCGATCTGCTGGTGCTGGACGAGCCGACGACCGGGGTGGACCCGCTCTCGCGGGCCCAGTTCTGGGCCTTGATCGACCGGTTGCGCCGCCGCCAGCCGGAGATGAGCGTGCTGGTGTCCACCGCCTACATGGAGGAGGCGGAGCGCTTCGACTGGCTGGTGGCCATGGATGCCGGCCGGGTCATCGCCACCGGCACGGCCGACGAACTGCGCCGCCGCACCGGCGCCACGAGCCTGGAGGATGCCTTCATCCGGCTGTTGCCGGAAGCCCGCCGCCGTGCCCGCAGGATGCTGGAAATCCCGCCGCTGCGGCGCTCGGCGGCGCCCGACATCGCCATCGAGGCGCGCGACCTGACCATGCGCTTCGGCGATTTCACCGCGGTCGACCACGTCAGCTTCCGCATCGAGCGCGGGGAAATCTTCGGCTTCCTGGGCTCCAACGGCTGCGGCAAGACCACCACCATGAAGATGCTGACCGGGCTCTTGCAACCGACGGCGGGCGAGTCGCGCCTGTTCGGTCAGCCGCTGGATGCCGGGCATCTGGCGACGCGCCGGCAGGTCGGTTACATGTCGCAGGGCTTCTCGCTGTATGCCGAGCTGACGGTCCGGCAGAACCTGGCGCTGCATGCCAAGCTGTTCCACCTGCCGGAGGAGGGCGTGCCCCGCCGGATCGTCGAGGTTGCCGAGCGCTTCGAGCTGGCCGCGGTCATGGACAGCCTGCCGGACGAACTGCCGCTGGGCATGCGGCAGCGGCTCTCGCTGGCCGTCGCGGTCATCCATCAGCCGGCCCTGCTGATCCTGGACGAGCCCACCTCGGGCGTCGACCCGATCGCGCGCGACGCCTTCTGGGCGCTGCTGATCGATCTGGCCCGCCGCGACCGGGTCACGCTGTTCATCTCCACCCATTTCATGAACGAGGCCCAGCGCTGCGACCGCATCTCGCTGATGCACGAGGGACGGGTGCTGGCCAGCGGTACGCCCGAGGAATTGGTCCGGCAGAGCGGCCAGCCGGATCTGGCGTCCGCGTTCATCGCCCGTCTGCAGGCGGCCGGCGGATTCCAGCCGGCGGTGCCGGCTGCTGCCGCCGGACCGCCCGCGCCGCCGATTCCGGCGGCTGCGCGGCGCCGGCCCCGGTCCGCCCGCTTCAGCCTGGCCCGCCTGCTCAGCTACAGCCGCCGCGAGGCCATCGAGCTGGTCCGCGACCCGTTGCGCGGCCTGATCGCGCTGTTCGGTACCGCCTTCCTGATGTTCATCATGGGCTACGGCATCAGCATGGATGTCGACAACCTGCGCTTCGCGGTGCTGGACCGCGACCGCACGCCGCTGAGCCAGAACTACGCCCTGGAGCTCAGCGGCTCGCGCTACTTCATCGAGCGGCCGCCGCTGGCCGGCCATGCCGAGCTGGATCAGCGCATGCGCACCGGCGAACTGAGCCTGGCTCTGGAGATTCCGCCCGGCTTCGCGCGCGACCTGAAGCGCGGCCGTCCGGTCGCCATCGGCGCCTGGATCGACGGCGCCATGCCGATGCGGGCCGAGAACGTGCTGGGCTTCGTGCAGGCCATGCACGCCGGCTGGCTGCAGGAGCAGGCGCGGCATCAGCCGCTGCCGGCCCGCCCGGCCGGGCCGGCCGGCATCGAGACCCGCTTTCGCTACAACCCCGACGTCAAGAGCCTGCCGGCCATCGTCCCGGCGACGATCCCGCTGCTGATCATGCTGATCTCGGCCATGCTCAGCGCCCTGAGCGTGGTGCGCGAGAAGGAGCTCGGCTCGATCATCAACTTCTACGTCACGCCGACCACCCGTTTCGAGTTCCTGGTCGGCAAGCAGCTGCCCTATGTGGCCATGGGCATGGTCAATTTCGCGCTGGTGTGCGCGCTGTCGGAATTCGTCTTCGACGTGCCGCTGCGGGGCAGCCTTGCGCTGCTGACCCTGGCGGCCCTGATCTACGTGGTGGCCGCCACCGGCCTCGGCCTGCTGGTTTCGGCCTTCGTCCGCAGCCAGATCGCCGCGATCTTCGCCACCGCCATCGCCACGATCATTCCTTCGGCCAGCTACTCCGGGATGATGGATCCGGTATCGTCCCTGGAGGGGGCGGCGCGGGTCATCGGCGAGCTGTTCCCCGCCACCTACTTCATGCTGATCAGCCGGGGCACCCTGTCCAAGGGGCTGGGCTTCTCCGAGCTGGGCTTTGCCCTGCTGCCGATGCTGGCGGCCGTGCCGGTCATCATCGGCCTGAGCGTCGCGCTGCTGCGCAAGCAGGAGCGCTAGCGGCGATGATGGGGACACTGCGCAACATCTACCATCTCGGCGTCAAGGAGCTGCGCAGCCTCGGCCGCGACAGCCTGATGACGATCCTGATCCTGTATGCCTTCACCGGCGCGGTCTATATCCGGGCCACCAGCGTCCCCGGCACCCTGCACAAGGCGCCCATCGCCATCGTCGACGAGGACCGTTCGCCGCTGTCGGGGCGCCTCGTCGACGCCTTCTATCCGCCGCATTTCCTGACCCCGGCGCTCATCGCGCCGAGCGCCATCGATCCCGGCCTGGACCGGGGCGTCTTCACCTTCGCCATCGACATTCCGCCCGACTTCCAGCGCGACCTGCTGGCGGGGCGCGCGCCGGTCGTGCAGCTGAACGTGGATGCGACCCGCATGTCGCAGGCCTTCATCGGCAACACCTACATCCAGAACATCATCCACGGCGAGATCGACGAGTTCCTGCGCGGCGACCGGACCGTCGAGCCGCTCCCGGTCGAGCTGACGCTCAGGACCCGCTTCAACCCCAACCTGAGCGCCGTCTGGTTCGGTTCCGTCATGGAGCTGATCAACAGCATCACCATGCTGTCCATCATTCTCACCGGGGCGGCGATCATCCGCGAGCGCGAGCATGGCACCCTCGAACACCTCCTGGTGATGCCGCTCTCGCCCTTCGAGATCATGCTGGCCAAGGTCTGGTCGATGGCCTTGGTCGTCGCCACCGTGGCGCTCGTGTCGCTGCTCGTGGTGGTGCGGGGTTGGCTCGGCGTGCCGATCGAGGGCTCGATCCCGCTGTTCGCCGCCGGCATGGCGCTGAACCTGTTCGCCACCACCTCGATGGGCATCTTCCTGGGCACGGTGGCGCGCTCCATGCCGCAGATGGGGCTGCTGATGGTCATCGCCCTGCTGCCGCTGGAGATGCTGTCCGGCGGCGCCACACCCTACGAGAGCATGCCGGCGTTCGTCCAGCAGCTCATGCAGGTGGCGCCCACCACGCATTTTGTCGCCCTGGCCCAGGGCATCCTCTATCGCGGCGCCGGGTTCGCTATCGTCTGGCCGCAGTTCCTGGCGCTCCTGGGCATCGGCGTGTTCTTCTTCGTCCTCGCCCTGGCGCGTTTCCGCAGGACGCTCAGTTTCATGACCTGACCGGGAGGTTGCCGACATGCGCACCAAGCTCATCATGGCCCTGGTGGACGAATCCCTGACCGCGGCGGTGCTGGAATCCGCCCGCACGCTGGGCTGCCTGGACGTCATCGTCATCGGCCCGGCGCAGGGCGCCGGCGCGCTGCCGGCGAAGACCTTCTTCGACCTGAATCTGCTCGGCCGGCGCGATGTCGTGCTGTTGCTGGCCTGGGCGACGGACAGTCCCGCCCTGGCGCGGATGGTCGCCGAGGTCGCCGGGCTTGGCCACGGGCCGGGGCGCGGACGGGTATTCCTGCTCGCGGTGGAGGATATCGTCGGCCTTCCGGAGGGCTGAGGGTCGGGGGGCGGTCAGGCGTTGATGAGCTGCTCCACCCGGTGCACCTGATCGTCCTGGCCACACACCACCACCACGTCCCGGGCCCGCAGGCGGAGGCGCGGGGACGGATGCGGCAGCCGCTTGCCGTTGCGCACCAGCGCCGTGACCGTCACGCCGTCCCAGTCGATGTCGGACAGCCGGCGCCTGGCGCAGGCGCTCTCCGGCGGCACCGGGATGGCGTGCAGCCGCCGCGCTTCCAGTTCCTGCGGTTTCAGGTACAGGTCGTTGCCGCGGAACAGCTCGCGCATCAGGCGGTAGCGGTTGGAGCGCTCTTGCTGCAAGCGCCGCAAGATCCGCGCGATCGGCACATCGAGCAGCAGCAGCGCCTGCGAGGCGATCATCAGGCTGGCTTCCAGGGTATCCGGCACCACTTCCAGCGCGCCGGCCTGTTGCAGTTCCTCGACATGCGTCTCGTCACGGGTGCGCACCATCACCGGCAGGCCGGGCCTGAGGCTCTTCACCGCGCTCAGTATCCGCAGCGCGGCCGGCACGTCGTCGAAGCTGATCAGCACCAGCCGCGCCTGTTGCAGCCCCAGCGATTCCAGCAGGTCGTCCTGGGTCGAGTCGCCGAAGTAGACCGGCTCGCCGGCCGTATGCGCCTCGCGCACGCAGTCGGCGTCGAGATCGATGGCGACGAAGGGGATGTCCTCCTCGGTTAGGAAATGGCCGACGCTCTGGCCGATCCGGCCGTAGCCGCAGAGGATGACGTGATCATGCCGGCCGGCCGGCGGGGCGTGGTCGGGCCTGGGCAGCTCGCGTTCGGCCTTGAGGATCGGCTTGCGGCCGCCGAACAGGGTGGCGATGCCGTGGTTGAAGCGGATCAGGATCGGCCCGGCGATCATGGAGAACAGCACGGCGGTGAGGATGATCTGTGCCAGTTCGACCTCGATGACCCGGTGGCCGATGGCGATGGCCAGGAGGGCAAAGCCGAACTCGCCGCCCACGGCCACGATCAGCCCGGTCCGCCAGGCCGTCAACCGGTCGATCCCGGTCAGATTGACCATGACGGCGACCAGCAGCGCCTTGATCGCCAGCATCGCGCCGGCGCCGAACAGCGCCCAGTGCCAGATGCGCGGCATGGCGGCGGGATCGAACAGCATGCCGATGTCGACGAAGAACAGCCCCAGGAGCACATCGCGGAAGGGCCGGATGGTCGACTCCAGCTGGTGCCGGAACTCCGTCTCGCCCATCATCATGCCGGCCAGGAACGCGCCGAAGGCCAGCGACAGCCCGAACTGCTGCGTGCTCCAGGCGGCCAGCAGCGCCACCAGCAGCACGGTCAGGGTGAACACCTCGGTGGAGCGGCGGCGGGCCACCAGGCGGAACACCGGCCGCAACACCCAGCGGCCGGCGACGAAAACCGCCACGAAGGCCCCGAAAGCCTTGGCCATCGCCCCGCCCAGCGCCACGGCCAGCACCTTGGCGTTCATGGCCTGGCCCAGCACCGGCAGCACCACCAGGAACGGCACTGCGGTCACGTCCTGGAAGACCGACAGGGCCAGGCCCAGCCGCCCGTGACGGCTGTTCTCCTCGCCCTGCTCGCCGAGCTGCTTGCCGATGATGGTGGTCGAGGACTGCGCGAACACCGCGCCGAGGATGAAGGCGTCGGTCGGCGGCAGCCCGCCCAGCCAGGCCAGCATCCCCACCAGCAGCGTGGTGAAGGCCACCTGGCCCGTGCCCAGGCCGAGCACCTGATGACGCAGGGCATGCAGCTGCGGCAGGGAGAAATTCAGGCCGATCGTGAACAGCAGGAAGACGATGCCGAATTCCGCGATCGACTTGATCTGTGGCAGATCCACCACCGGACCGACGGTGTGCGGCCCCAGGATGATGCCCACCAGCAGATAGCCGAGGCTGGAGGGGATGTGCAGCCGCTGGAAGGCCACCACCACCGTGACCGTGGTGCCCAGCAGCAGGAGAACCTGAGCGAAATTGTCCATGCCGATAACAGCTTGTATCTGGAGATGCGTGGCTGCCCGGTGCCTGGCCGGACCCGCGCCGGCGACGATCGCCACCCGCTTGCCGGCTTGCCGGCTTGTCCCGGTGCTCCGGCCGCCGTCCGCACTGTAGCACGACCGCTTCGCTGGCCGCCGGGACGGAATCCCGCGCGCGGCCCGCTGTCCGAGCGGCATGGCCGGTTTTTCCGCGGTCGGCCGGCGGCTTGTGTAACAATCTTGCCGAACTCACGCGCTATCCTGTCTTCGCCCCGGTCCGGCGGAGGTCGCACGGCTGCATTCATCCATGCAAAGGAGTCCCGATGAACATCCTCACCACCCTGGCTTACGAAATCCTCTCGGAACACGGTTATCCGGTCATCCAGAACGAGGAGCGCGACGGATCGGTGCAGAGCCTGATCAACCTCGACAGCGGCACCTTCCGCTTCGAGCTGATCACCGGCGGCAAGGAGCATGACTTCATGCTGTTCCTGCGCATGCCCGAGGACATCCCCGAACTCCACCGCTATGCCGTCATGGAGCTCATCACCCGCATCAATTACCGGCTGGCGGTCGGCCACTTCGAGATGGACCTCGACGATGGCGAGGTGCGGTTCGTGCACCGGCAGCTGCTGGAAGGCAATCCGCCCGGCGCGGAATTGCTGCTGACCCTGATGCGCGTCAGCCTGGACGTGGTCGATACCTGGTACCCGGCCATGTGCCGCATCGTCGACGACGGCCTGCACCCCCAGGCCGCCATCGCCGAAATCGACGAGCTCAGCGGTTACCAGGGCCGCTATGCCGGCCGCTATCCCAGCCATCGCCTGAATTGAGGCCCGGCCCCGCCGGGGACCGGGTGGGGGCTTGCCGCGCCCCCGCGCCCCGCGTCAGGCCGGCGCGGAGCTGCCCACGGCGAAAACCCGCTCCAGCGTCGCGGGCAGCAGTGCCTCGACCACGGCAGGCGGGAAATCGCGATGGTAGTACAGCAGGTAGCCGGCGGCGGGTCTTGCTTCCTCCGTGGCGCAGGCCGCGCTTTTCCACAGGCGCCCTTGAACGCCCTTGTTTGAGATGATGGGGTCATGAGCATCTTTCCATCCGCTAGCCGCGAAGCCGGCACGGTGGCCTCCCCGGCGAATCCCAGTCCATGCAGCCCGGCTTCAACCTGATTTTCTCCAACCGCCTGGAGGTGCTGAGCGCTTGGCTGCTGGCGGATCTCGGCGACGGATCCGGCGATCCCCTGGCGGCGGAGACGGTGATCGTGCCGGGCACGGCGATCCGGCGGCGGCTGGAGATGGACTGGGCCCGGTGCCATGGCGTCTGCGCGAATGTTGCCTTCGGCTTTCTGGCCCAGTGGGTGTGGGAACTGCTGCGGCAGGCGACGCCGGTCGCCAGCCAGTCGCCCTTCGCCCCGGATCTCCTGGCCTGGCGGCTCTACGGGCTGTTCGAGGACGGTGCCCTGGCGGCCGCGCATCCGCGCCTGGCCCGCTATCTGGCCCGGGCCGATCACGATCCTCTCATGCGCTATGAGCTGGCGCAGCGGGTGGCGCGGCTGTTCGACCAGTACATCACCTACCGGCAGGACTGGGTGCGGGCCTGGGCGGACGGCCAGACGCTGCCGCCGATGGCGCAGCCCATGGTGTTGACCGAGGGCCAGGCCGAGGATCTGGCCTGGCAGGCGGACGTCTGGCGCCGTCTGCTGGCCGGCATGGGGGTGGCGGCGGAGCATCCCGCCGAGGCGTTCTTCCGCCAGCTGCAGGCCGCGGGCCGCGGCGGCCTGCCGGTTTCCCTGCCGCCACGCGTGTCGCTGTTCGCGCTGGCCGACGTGCCGCCGCTCTACCTGGACATCCTGGCCCGGCTGTCGGCGTGGATGACGGTCAATCTCTACGTGGTGAACCCCTGCCGGGAATACTGGGATCTGCTCGCCACGCCCCGGCAAATGGCGCAGCTCAGGGTCAGCGGGCAGCTCGATTACCATGAGGTCGGCAATCGCCTGCTGGCCGGCTGGGGCCGCCAGACACAGGCGTTCCTGGCGCTGCTGAACGACAGGCAGGCCATGCGCCGGGACGATCGGGAGCTGTTCGTGCCGGCGGCCGGCGACAGTCTCCTGGCCCGGCTCCAGAACGACATCCTGCGCGCCGAAGAGGGGCCGGCCGCCATGTCCGCCAGCGGCTGGACGACCGGCGATCGCAGCCTCGAGGTGCATGTCTGCCATTCGCTGGCCCGCGAGCTGGAGGTGCTGCACGACCAGCTGCTGGATGCCTTCACCCGCCAGCCGGACCTGACGCCTGCCGATGTACTGGTGGTGCTGCCGAACCTGGACGAGGCGGCGCCCCTGATCGAGGCCGTGTTCGGCAGTGTGCCGCGCGCGCGGTCCATTCCTTACACGGTCACCGGGCTGCCGCGCCGGCTGGCCAATCCGGTGGCGGTCGGCTTCGGGGCGCTGCTGGAGCTGCTGCCCTCGCGCTGCCGGGCCAGCGAGGTGTTTGCCTTCCTGCGCCGGCCGGAGGTTCGCGCCCGTTTCGGCCTGGACGAGGCCGAGCTCGCCGCCGTGCATGACTGGATGCGCCAGGCTGGCATGCACTGGGGGCTGGATGGCGCACACCGCGCCCGGCTCGGATTGCCGGACGCGCCCGAGTTCACCCTCGGCGAAGGGCTGGACCGGCTGTTTCTCGGCTACGCCGTGCCAGGGCTCGACGAGCCCTTGCAGGGCCGCCTGCCAGCGGGCGGCATCGAGGGCTCGATCGCGCAGGCGTTGGGCGCCCTCGACCGCTTCGTCGAGGCGCTGGCAGCGGCCGCCGCCAGCGCCGGCCAGCCGGCCCCGGGCGAGGTCTGGCACCGGCGCCTGCTCGGCTGGCTGGACGATTTCTTCGTCGACGACCGCGACCGCCTGGATGCACGCGCCGAGGTCCGGCGCGCGATCCTGGGCCTGGGCGACCGGCTGGCGGAAACCGGCGTCACCGGCGACCTGCCGCTGCCGGTGGTGCAGGCAGCGCTGCGGGAGAACCTGGAAGCCGCCGCGCCCGGCGCGGTGCCGAGCGGGTCGGTGAGCTTCGCCGGGCTGGGGCCGATGCGCCATCTGCCCTACCGTTTCGTCGCCGCGCTGGGGCTGGGCGATGGCGTGTTCCCCGCCAGCCGGGCGCCCGACGAGTTCGATCTGATCGCCGCCGCTCCCCGGCTGGGCGGCCGGCAGCGGCGGCTGGACGACCGCAATGTCTTCCTCGACCTGCTGCTGGCGGCGCGCGAGCGGCTGCACCTCAGCTACACCGGTTGCAGCATCCGCGACAACAGCGCGCTGACGCCGTCGATTCTGCTGGCCGAGCTGGGCGACTATCTCGAGCGCCTGACCGGGGCGACGGATAGGCCCTGGGAGATCCGGCACCCGCTGCAAGCCTTTTCCCGCCGCTACTTCACGGCCGACGCGGTCCCGGGCGCGCTGTTCAGCCATGCCGTGGAGCTGGCCGAGGCGCTCAACCAGCCGCCGCCGGTGGCCGCCCCCGTGCCGGCACCGTCGCCAGCGGATGCGCCTGCGGATGAGGATGCCGATACGGGCGAGGAGGCTGGCCACGCGGCCACGGACCCGCCCGCCGGGCGGTTTTTCCCCACCCCGCTGGGCTGGCGCGACGACGATCCGCGCGAACTGGCCCTGGCCGACGTGCAGCGTTTCTTCGGCAATCCCTGCCGCTACCTGCTGGAGCGGCGCCTGCGGCTGGCCCTGCCGCAGGCGGACGAGGAACTGGCCGACGATGAACCTTTCCTGCCGGACCGCGCCAGCCGCATCCGCCTGGCCGAACGCCTGCTGCCACAGGCATCGGCGGCATCGCCGGACACGCTGATGGCGCTGGCCCGCGCCGCGCTGGACTATCCCCCCGGCGTTTTCGGCGCATTGCTGCTGGAGGAGGAGGTGACCACCATCGCCGGCTTCGCCGGCCGGCTGCGCGACAGCCTGACCGGGCCGACCCTGCCGCCGGTGACCGACACGCTGACGCTGACGGTGGACGGCGAAACCTGGCGGCTGAGCGGGGCGCTCAACGCTCTGTGTCCGGCCGGGCTGGTCCGCGCCCGCTACGACGACCTGCGACCGGGCGATCGTCTGGCCGGCTGGATCGAGCACCTGTTCCTGAATGCCCTCCGGCCGTCCGGCGTGCGGCCGGAGACCCGCTGGATCGCGCGCGATGGCGGTTACCGGCTGCCGCCCTGCGAGGATGCACGCGAGTGGCTGACGGTGCTGCTGCGGCTCTATCGCGACGGCTGGACCCGGCCGCTGCATTTCTATCCCCGCGCGGCCTGGGCCTATGTCGACCGGCATGCCAGCGATCCCGACCAGGCCCTGGCGGCAGCCCGGAGGGTCTGGGAGGTCAATGCCCAGGGTTATGGCGAAAGCCTGCAACCGGCCTACCGGCTGGCGCTGCGCGGCGTGGAACAGCCGCTGGATCGCGACTTCGAGGACACCGCCCTGGCGGTGCTGCGGCCGTTCCGGGCGCTGGCGCTGCCGGAGGCTGCGGATGACTGAGTTCCGCGAGCTGGAGGTCTTCGACTGCCCGCTGTCGGGCGTGAACCTGATCGAGGCGTCGGCCGGCACCGGCAAGACCTGGAACATCTGCTGGCTCTACCTGCGGCTGTTGCTGGAGCAGGGCCTGCAGGTCCGCGAGATCCTGGTGGTCACCTTCACCACGGCGGCGACCGCGGAACTGCGCGACCGCATCCGCGGCCGCATCGTCGATACCCTCGGCGGGCTGGAGCGCCGGGAGGCCGGCATGCCGCTCGACGATGACGACCCTGTGCAGGGCCTCCTGGCGCGCCTGATCGTCCGGGGCCGTACGCCCGCCGAGCTGCGCGACCGGCTGGCGCTGGCCCTGGCATGCTTCGACGAGGCCGCCATCTACACCATTCACGGATTCTGCCAGCGCGCCCTGGCGGATGCGCCATTCTCCGCCGCGCAGCCGTTCGAGCTCGACGCGGTGCAGGACGACCAGGAACGCCTGCAGCAGGCGGTTTACGACTTCTGGCGCCGGCGCGTCGCCCATGCGCCGCCGGGCAGCCTGTCGCCCCTGCTGGCGCGCTACCTGCGCGATGTCGGGGATACGCCGGAAAAGCTGGCGGCCCTGCTGCGGCCGGTGGTGGCCAAGCCCCTGGCGCGTCTGCACTGGCCACCGGATCTGGACGCCGTCGCCGCGCCGGACGAGGCGCCCGTGCAGCAGGCCTTCGCTGCGGCGCAACGCCACTGGGGCAGTGACGGCGCCGCGCCCAGCGCCTGTCTGCTGGCGGCGCTGGCGGAAGGGCGGCTCAAGGCCAACAGTTACAAGCCCGACAGCGTGGCGGCCGGGCGTCTGGCCTGGACCGGCTGGTTCGCCTCGGGTGTGCCCGCCGGCGGACAGCACCGCGCCGACGGCAAGCGGCTGGGGCTGTTCGCCGCCGAGCGCCTGGCGGCGGGGAAGGGTACGAAAAAGGGGTGCCAGCCACCGCAGCATCCCTTCTTCGCCGCCGCCGAAACCCTGCTGGCGGCCTGCGACACCCTAGATCAGGCGCTCCGGTATGCCCGCCTGCGCTGGCTGCGGGAGCTGGTCGAGACGGTCCCGGCCGCGCTGCGGCAGGGCAAGCGGCAGCAGCGCGTGGTCAGCTTCGACGACATGCTGCGCAACCTCCACGAGGCCCTGTCCAGCGATGGGGGCGACACGCTGGCGATGGCCCTGCGCCGACGCTTCCCGGCGGCGCTGATCGACGAATTCCAGGATACCGACCCCCTGCAATTCGGTATCTTCGACCGCCTGTACGGACAGGACGTCGGTCCCCTGTTCATGGTCGGTGATCCCAAGCAGGCTATCTACCGCTTCCGCAACGCCGACCTGCATACCTATCTGGCCGCGCAGCAGCGGGCCGGCCAGCGCTATTCGCTGCCGCGCAACCAGCGTTCGGTCGCCGGCCTGATCGCGGGCGGCAACGCGCTGTTCGGCGTCCATGAGCGCGCCTTCCTGCAGGAAGGCATCGCCTATCGTCCGGTTTCCCTGGGTGACAAGCAGCGCCAGCCGGGTTTTCCGGCACTCGTCGATCATGGGGCGGCCGCGCGCGCGCCGTTGCAGGTCTGGTTGCTGCCCCGCGCGCCGGATGGCCAGCGGCGGCTGCGGGCCGAAGCCTTCCCGCTCGCCGCCGCGACCGTGGCGGCGGAAATCGCGCGGCTGCTGGGCGAGGCCCGGGCGGGGCGTGTCACCCTGGGCCAACGGCCACTGCGGGCGCGCGATATCGCCGTGCTGGTGCGCAGCCACGCGCAGGGCCGGCGGATGCGCGACGCGCTGGCCGTGCGCGGCATCGCCAGCGTCGAGCTATCGCAGGCCAGTGTCTTCACCACCGTCGAGGCCGAGGAGCTGGCCTGCATCCTCCTGGCCGTGTCCGAGAAGCGCGACGCGTCGATCCGCGCCGCCCTCGCCACCGGCCTGCTCGGCCATGATGCCGTCACCCTCGACGGCTATGTGCGGGACGAGGCGGCCTTCTTCCGGCATGTGCAGGCGTTCGCCGGCTACCGCGAGCAATGGGAGCAGCGTGGGTTCGCCGTCATGTTCCGCCATCTGCTGCGCGAGCAGGGGATCGAGGCGCGTCTTCTGCGCGAGCCGCACGGCGAGCGCCGGCTGACCAACCTGCTGCACCTGGGCGAGCTGCTGGCCCAGGCTGCCCGCGAGCACGCCGGTATCGACGCGCAGCTGCGCTGGTTGCAGGCCCAGCGCCTGGACGTCACCGTCGGCGACAGCGCCCAGCTGCGCCTGGAATCCGACAGCGAGCGCGTCCAGATCGTCACCATCCACAAGTCCAAGGGCCTCGAGTACGCCGTGGTGTTCTGTCCCTTCCTCTGGGATGGCTACCGCAACAGCCGCAGCGATGCGCCCGATCTGCGGCAATATCACCGGGCCGGCACGACCGTGCTCGATTTCGATCCCGCCGCGCGGGACGATCTGTCGCTCAAGGCGGCCATCCGCGACGAGGATGCCGCCGAGACGCTGCGCCTCATCTATGTCGCCCTGACCCGCGCGGTGCACCGCGTCTACCTCATCGCCGGCTGCTACGAGCGCTGCTACCAGGGCAGTCGCAATGCCGGCGAAAGCACCCGCAGCCTGTTGAACTGGCTGGTCGCGGGCGGCGGCATGACGACCGACGACTGGTTCGACAACCGGAAGGTGCGGGCGCCCGACGCCATCGAGGACGCCTGGCGCGCGCTGGCCGAGCGTGCGCCAGGCGGTCTGGCGGTGGCGGAACTGCCGGCGCTGGAGACGGCAACGGCGGCCGCGCCCGAGACGTCGCCACCCTGCCGGGCGCGGCCCTTCCGGCGGGTGTTGGTCGAAGGCTGGAACCGGGGCAGCTTCACCGGCATGACCCGCCAGCGCGCCGAGGGCGAGTCCGCCGCCGACCATGATGCCGACGCGCCACCGATGCCCGGCGAGCGGAGTGTGGCGCCGGCCGACCTGGCGGCCGACGACATCCTGCGCTTTCCCGCCGGCCCCGGGGCCGGCAGCTGTATCCATCGGCTCTTCGAACTGGCCGACCTGGCCCGGCCGGCCGCGGCGGAGCAGGCCATCCGGCAGGCGCTGGGCGAATATCCGCAACAGCCGGTGGATGGGCTGGGGCAGCCGCTGGCGCCGGAACCGATGCTTGGCCGGCTCCTGCGGGACGTGCTGGCCACGCCCCTGCCGGCCGGCGCCGGCAGCCAGCTGTGGCTGTCCCGGCTGAAGCCTGGCGATGTTTTGCGGGAAATGGCCTTTACCCTGGCGGCGGACACGCTCACGCCGGAGCGGCTCAATGCCTTTCTCCGCCAGCAGGGCTACGCGCTGGCGCCGCTGTCGTTCCGGACGCTCAGGGGTTACCTCACCGGCGCCATCGATCTGGTGTTCCGTAGCGGTGGCCGCTATTACCTGCTCGACTGGAAATCCAACCACCTGGGCTATGCGCCCGCCGACTATGATCCCGTCCGGCTGCACCAGGCCATGCGGGAACACGCCTATCCTCTCCAGTACCTGCTATACACGCTTGCCCTGCACCGGCAGCTGGCCCGGCGCCTGCCGGGCTACGACTACGACAGGCATTTCGGCGGCGTTCTTTATCTGTTCGTGCGTGCCGTGCGTCCGGACTGGGGCGATGCCGGCATCTTCTTCGACCGGCCGTCGGCCGGCACCGTCGCGGCGCTGGACGCCCTGATCGGCCGCGCCGGGGCGGCATCGCCGTGACCCCCATCCGGGCCGAAACCGCCATGTCGCGCGCCCAGTGGCTGGCCGAGGGCTTCGCCCGCCACCTGGTCTGCTGGGCGCGGGCGTGCGATCCCGAGCGTACCGATGCCGACCTGCTGGCGGCGGCGGCCCGGCTCGCCAGCCTGGCCACCGCCGAGGGGCATGTCTGTGCCGATCTGGGCGACTGGCCGGAGGCCGATCGCCGGCGCCTGCTGGCCTCCGGGCTGGTCGGCGCGCCCGCGGCGCCGCAGCGCCTGCCGCTGGTGCTGGACGACGCCGGCCGTCTCTATCTGCGTCGCTACTTCGATTACGAGCGCGAGCTGGCCACCGCCCTGCAGGGCATGGCGGCCAGCATCCCCCGGCCGCCGTCGGTGGTGGCGGCGGAGCGCTTGCGGGATCTGTTCGAGGGCGGGGCGGCGGCAACGCCGGACTGGCAGCAGCTGGCGGCGGCGATGGCCCTACTGGGACGGCTGACCGTCGTCAGCGGCGGTCCGGGCACGGGCAAGACCACCACCGTGCTCAAGCTGCTGGCCTGCCTCCTGGCCGACGATCCCGACTGCCGCATTGCCCTGGCGGCGCCGACCGGCAAGGCCGCGGCCCGCATGGTCGAGGCGCTGCGCGGCCAGGCCGAACGGCTGGGCCGCGCCGGACAGTTGCCGCCCGAGACCGCTGCGCGCCTGCCGCAGCAGGCCGCGACCCTGCACCGGCTGCTGGGCGTACTGCCCGACGGCGGTTTCCGTCACCATGCCGGCAATCCCCTGCCCGTCGACGTGCTGGTGGTGGACGAGGCGTCCATGCTCGACCTGGCGCTGGCCGCCAGGCTGGTCGCCGCCGTGCCGCCGGCGGCACGGCTGATCCTGCTGGGCGACAAGGACCAGCTGGCGGCGGTGGAGGCCGGGGCGGTGTTTTCCGAGATCGCCGGCGACCCGGGGCTGTCGGTGGCGCGCCGCGCGGCGCTGGCGGCGTTGACCTGTTGCCCGGCCGCGGCGATCGAGCCACCCGCGCCCCTGCGACCGACACCGCTGGCCGACGCGGTGGTCTGGTTCGCGCGCAACTACCGCTTCCACGAGGCGCCGGGTATCGGCGAGCTGGCCCGCCGGGTCAACGGCGGTCAGGTGGAGGCGGCGTTGCAGCTGCTGGGCGCGAGCGCGTCGCCTGACCTGGTCTGGGTGGCGGATGCCGGCGGAGGCCTGTCCCGGGCGCTGCAGGCGCAGCTGATCGAGGGGTATGACGAGTACCTGGCCGCGTTGCCCGACGGGTTGCCGGGGCCGGAACAGCTGGCCGCGGTGTTCGCCGCCTTCAACCGCTTCCGCGTTCTCTGCGCCATCCGCGACACCGCGCGCGGCGTGCAGGCGATCAACCGGCTGCTGGTCGAGGCGCTGCGCCGCCGGCTCGGTCTGCCGCCCGCCCTGGGCCAGGATGATGTCTGGTTTGCCGGCAGGCCGGTGCTGGTGCTGCGCAACGATTACACCAGCCGGCTGTTCAATGGCGATATCGGCATTGTCCTGCCGGGCCCGGCGCCGGACGAGCTGCTGGTCTATTTCCCCGAGGGCGAGAGCGGCTTCCGTCCGGTGCCGCGGTTGCGCTTGTCCGAGCACGACACGGCGTTCGCCATGACCGTGCACAAGTCGCAGGGATCGGAATTCGATCGGGTGGCCCTGATCCTGCCGGAGGTTCCCGGCCGGGTCGTCACCCGCGAGCTGATCTACACCGGCATCACCCGCGCCCGGCGTCAGGTCCTGGTGGCCGGCAGCGCGGCGGTGTTGGCGGCGGGCATCCGCACGCCCACGCAGAGGCGTTCCGGTCTCCTCGCCCGGCTGGACGAGGCCCGCGCCGAGGGCGGCTGAGTTCGGGCCGCTGGACGGCCGCGGGGTCTCGCCGGTCCCGGCGGGTGACCTTCAGGGGTTGCAGCTGTAGGCCTTGCCCTCGGCTTCGCCGTTGAAGCTGCCCACCGGCCGATAGTGGGTGAACACGATGTGGGTGGCGCCCAGCTTGCCGGCCTTGATTTCCGCACTGGCCTTGGCCAGGGGTTTCCAGCCCATGTTCTTGCCATAGCCCGAGTTGCCCGCCACGGTGCCGAGAAAGTGGCACTTCGAAACCGTTGCCGCGCTGGCCTCATCGGGATTGGCCATGGCGGTTTTCGCTGCGAAACCGATGGCGAGGACCAGACTCACCGTTGTTCTTGCAAAAGCGCTAACCGTCATCTTCGGCTCCCGGAAATTGTTCTTCTACACCAATCTGGTGCGTAATTGCACTATGTT
>NZ_BAAHXD010000019.1:0-56716 GCF_054657115.1 Methyloparacoccus murrellii
CCTGGGAGTTTGAGAAGCGTATGGCTGCTTAATGAAGGCGGTGTCCCAAATAAGGTTGCAAGATCACGCATCCCCATGCGGGCGATGGCGGTGCACGCCCGATCAAGTTCCCGGTGAGCGCTGACCCGCTATCCATTCCATAGCCAAGACAATGTTGATTCCGTCCCGAATCTCTCGTGGGTGGCGGCGATGGAGACGAAACAATCTGTTCGAGAATTTCTTTGCACCTTGCCGTGTCGAAGCAGCCGCCTGTTCAACAACCGGTAGCTGTTATGGAAATTCTCATACTCGCATCTGTGCTCGTGCTGGCGATGGCAACCGTCGACTTGCCCAATTGCAGATCCCCCAGGCTTGAGATGATTCCTGTGAAAGCCAGGAAAGTGCGTCGCCGCCGAACAACTGACTACTGACAGGACGTCCTGTCCCACGTAGCAAGGCATGACAAGAGCAGTGTCTTAACAAGCCCCGTCCACGGGGCTTTTTTTCTGTCTGCCGGCAACGCGGGATACCGTTGCCATCCCATGCCACCAGGGGATAGCCATAAGGGTGTGCTCCCCGTACTATGCGGTCTCCCGGTGGGCATTGCGCCGGTGATCAGGGGCTAATCGTCGACGGAGGACATGACATGAAGCGGCTGGGATGGAGTTGGGCATTGTGGGCCATGGTGGCCTTGGTCGGTTGCGGCGTGCAGCTGGAAGGCTCGGTCGCCGAGCAGCGCCGGCAGGTCATGGCGATGGAAAGCGATACCCTCAGCAAACTTTACAGTCAGCATCCGGGTGCGCGCAGGCACGTCCAGGCGGCAGCCGGCTACGGCGTGTTCGACGCCAGTGGCGGCAAGTTCCTGTGGGGCGGGATGGATCACGGCAACGGTGTGGTGGTGGACAACCGCTCGCGCAGACGTACCTATATGAAGATGTTCGAGCTGCAGCCAGGGCTGGGATTCGGCTATACCAATTTCCGCTTGGTCTTCGTCTTTGACACGCGCGAGGCGATGAACGATTTCGTCACTTCCGGTTGGGAGTTCGGCGGCCGGGCCACGGCGGCGGCCAAGGATGACGTGCAGGGTGCCGCCGGCGACCTCGGTTACAACGTGGCGCCGGGCATCAACGTCTATCAGCTGACGGAGAAGGGGGCGCTGGTGGGCCTCAGCGTCACGGGTGCCAAGTATTGGCGCAACGACGATCTCAACTGAACAGCCTCGCTGCCTGCAGGCGCGGCAGCGGCATCAACCGGGCCGTGCTCAGGGATCCAGCGGGTAGAAGCGGTAACAGTTGCGCCCCGCCTGCTTGGCTGCGTACATCGCGGTATCGGCATACTTGATCAGCGCGTGGGCGTCCTCGTCGCTGTTCCGCGGATAGACGGCGATGCCGATGCTGGTGGTGATGTGCAGTTCGTTGCCCTTGATGAGGATGGGTTGGGCCAGGGCGCGAAGAATTTTTTCCGCCACGGTTGCCGCGTCCCGTTCGCGGATGATTTCGGTCAGGACGATGACGAACTCGTCGCCCCCCTGACGACTCACCGTGTCCGCCCTGCGCACGCAACCGCGCAGGCGCCTGGCGAATTCCTTGAGCAGTCCGTCGCCGGCGTCATGGCCCAGGGTGTCGTTGATCTGCTTGAAGAAGTCCAGGTCCAGGAAGAGGACGGCCAGGGTGCGCTGGTGCCGTTTGGCCAGGGCTATGGCGTGATGCAGCCGGTCCAGCAGCAGGCGCCGGTTGGGCAGGTTGGTCAGGATGTCGTAGTACGCCAGGTGATGGATTTTCTGCTCCGTCTTCTTGCGGTCGGTGATGTCGCGCGCTGCCGCGAATACCCCGCGCAACTCGCCGGACTCGCCGCGGAAGACGGTGGCGTTGTACAGCACGTCGGTCCTGCGTCCCGAGTGGTGGCGGATGGTGAGGGCGTAATCCCTCACATAGCCCTGTTCCAGTACGCGCCGGTAGCCGGCTTGGGCCCGTTCCGGCTCGGTGAAGTAATCGGCGAAATCGGTGCCGATCAGCTCCTCGCGCGGTACTCCGGTCACCTCCTCGGAGGCCTTGTTGACGTCGGTAATCTTGCCCTCGGGACTGATGACGACCAGGGGGTCCAGGCTGGCTTCCAGCAGGCTGCGCGCGTAGTGGGCCGCACGCCGTAGCGCTTCCTGCGCCTGCTTGCGTTCGCGGATGTCCTGCACCGCGACCACCGCCCCCATGATCTCCCCATTCCGCAGGATGGGGCTGGAGACGAGCGCAACCGGGATCCAGGAGCCGTCCTTCCGCACCAGCCAGTCGTCATCGGCGTGCAGGGTCTGGCCGGTGTGCAGGCTTGCGTTCACGCAGCAGGCGCTGGGATGAATGCGGCCGCCATCCGGGCGCATGTCGTGAAACATGGCGTGCGCCTCCCTGCCGATCAGTTCCGCGATGCTCCAGCCCAGCAGTTTTTCCATCTCGGGGTTGGCAAAGACGATACGGCCATCGGTATCCAGCACGTAGACGCCTTCGCCCAGGGTTGCGGTGATTTCCTTGAGCTGCGCCTCGCTTTTCGACAGCGCCTCTTCGGCACGCTTGCGCTGGATCGCCAGGCTGGCCAGATGCGCCGCCCGGGTGGCAATCTGCAATTCGTGCGGCGCCGGCACATGGGGTGCACGATGGTAGATCGCGAAGGTGCCCAGCAGGGTGTCGGCCGAGGTGAGAATTGGCACCGACCAGCAGGCGGCCAATCCGTGCGTCCCGGCCAGCATCCGGTAGTCCCGCCAGAGCGGGTCCTGCGCGATATCCGCGACAATGACAGTCTGCTTGCGGTAGGCCGCGGTGCCGCAGGAGCCGGCGGTGGGGCCCGGGCTGAAGCCGTCCACCGCCTGGTTGTAGTGGTCCGGCAGGCTGGGGCTCGCCCCGAGCCGGAGTTGCCCGGTGTCGTCCAGCAACAGGATGGAGCAGAGCGCGCCCGGCAGGATGCTCTCGATACCCAGGCACAGGGTTTCCAGGATGACCGGCAGGGATGTGGAGCTGCTGACCGTGGCCAGGAGCGAGTTCTCCAGTTCCAGCAGACGTTCGTTGCGCCGCTGTTCGGTAATGTCGCAGCCGGCCAGCACGATCTCGATGTCGCTTGCGTGGCCGGCATGCCGGACCAGGGACCATTCCGCCACGACCAGGCGCTTGCCTTGCCGGGTTCGCACCATGACTTCCGTTTTGCCGCTGCCCAGATTGCCGCGGAACAGGGCCAGGATTCGCCGGCGTTCCCGGGCGTCCAGCAGGCGCAGTACCTGCCGGCCGATCAGCTTCTCCCGCGGGCTCTCCATCAGTCGGCTGGCGGCGAGATTGGCCAGCAGGATCCTGCCGTGGCGATCCACCACCAATAGTGGATCGGGAGACACGGTCAGGACTTGTTCCAGGAATTCCCGCGACGCCTTCAGCTCCGCCCGGGCGTGCTTGAGTTCCTGGACCGCATCGCCCCACAGCTGGCGCAGCCGCTCCGCCTGCTTGATGCCTTCTGCCAGCAGCCGGTTCTTGCGTTCCAGTGCCTCGAGCTGGCTCCGCCAGTCCGGATGCTCGGCTTCCCCGTTCATGCCTCAGCCATCCAGCGCGGCGTAGAGAATGTCGGTTCCGCAGCGCAGGGAGCGGAGGTACGCCAGCGCGGCCGCGACATCGCGGGCGGGGATGATCGAGCCATGCTGTGGCAGGATGGCATCGATGGGCAGTGTCTCGATCCGCTGGACGAAGCCTCGCGCGGCCAGGTTGGAGGCCATGTAGTCCAGGTGGAACAGGTTCATCTTGGCGATGTGCTCCTCGAAGTTTTCCACCAGCAGTGTCCAGTCCAGGTCCAGGGCGGCCCAGATATCGCCCGAGAAGAGAAAGCGCGCCCGCGCATCGTAGGTGGTGAAGGCGCCGGGGAAGTGCAGGAACGGCGCTTCCACAAACCGCAACCGGGCGCCGCTCGGCAGTTCCAGCGACGGTTGCGCCGTCACGTCGCAATAGTCGTAATCGCGGCAGCCATAGTGTGGCAGCAGCACCTGGGTACGTGGCGTGGTGTAGACGCGGATGGCCGGGTTGAGGTCCAGCCAGTCGACCATCGAGGCCGCCACGTCCGGATCCTGATGGCACAGCACCATGCCGGTCACCTGCTCGGGTGGCAGGATTTGCGCTACCCGCTCCCTGACTTGGCCAAAGAACGCCTTGCTGCCGGGATCGACCAGGATGGCCTCCCTGCCGTCATGGATCAGGTAGGCATTGCAGCGGAAGGCGGTGACCTCGGTGATGCCCAGCCAGTAAATGCGGTGCCCATCCTCGTCATAGAGCACGGTGGGCCGGTCCGTGTCCACCTGAAGTTGCGGAACCGTGTTGATCGTCATGTCGCTCATCGTCCTCCATGCGGAAAGGGATCCATGATGCATCTTAATCCTCAAGGCTTGGAAAAGTGATGAGAAACGCCACGATATGAAGGGTTTATATCCGGAAAGGGTACCGTGCCAGCACCATGGTCCGGAACTGGAGGCACCAGCGCCGGCAAGGTCCTTGGCTGCTTTGCCGGAGGTCGGGAAATCATTGACAAGGCTGGGGCGGCAATGCCATGTTGCCGGCCGGGCCGGGATCAGGCGGCCGCCGCCCGCGATTCCGGCCGCGTGCCGGGACATCCATAACAACAAGCGAGGAAACCTCATGGCCCTGATAACCTGCCCATCCTGCGCCGCCCAGACCTCCGACACGGCCGGCACCTGCACCCATTGCGGCAATCCCGTGCGGGCCGTGGCCCCGATCCGCCAGCTGAGCGGCAAGCTGGCGCTGATCGGCGTCGTTGTCATCGCGGTCGCCGTCATTGGCACGGCGCTCGGTACCTGGTGGGGGCCGGCGGCCCTCCTGCCCGGCATCGCGCTGTTCATGATGGCGAAATTCCTCTGAAGTCCGCGGGCGGAAGACCGCGCCGGGCGGCGTCTGCCCCGTCGTCCCCGGGCCCGCCCAAGGCCCTTGCGGCGGGGCCGGCGAAACCGGGCGCCGACGCCGGCACGGCCCGCCCGGGATGCAGTAGCCCCGGGTGCCGCCGTCTAGCGGTAGAGCAGGCAGGCGTCGCGCCGGGCTAGCCAGTCGTCCTCGTCGGCACGGGCCAGCGCGTCGAGGTCGCCGGGCTGGGCGGTGGCGTCGTCCACCCACTCCCGCAGCAGCGGGCTGCCGTTGATGAGATCGATGGCCAGACGATCGAACTCGTATTCGTAGGCGAAGTCCCGCCATAGCGGGTAGTCCGGCCACAGCCGGCGGATGCCCTTGAAGGCCAGCGCCTGCAGACGCCAGGGGCGAAAGGCCTGATGGTCGTAGGCGGGATCGTCGATGTGGATCTGCACACCGGCGCAGAGCTGGCCGGCATGCTTGTGGAAGGTGGGCTCGAACCAGCACGGGCGCAGCCGGCAGCCCCGCAGCCAGTCCGGCGCCAGTGCCTGCATCTCGGCCAGTAGCCGCTCGGCGGCCAGATCCGGCGCGCCGAACAGCTCCAGCGGTCGGGTGGTGCCGCGGCCCTCGGACAGCGTCGTGCCCTCCAGCATCACGGTGCCGGCATAGGCGCGCGCCATCCACAGGTTGGCCGCGTTGGGGCTGGGGTTGATCCAGCTGCGCTCCCCCAGTGGCCAGCCGTGGCCGGGCGCGGCTTCCGGCTGCCAGCCCTGCATCTCGATCACCCGATAGTCGAGGTCCAGATCGAACGCGGCCACGAGCCAGCGTCCCATCTCGCCCAGGGTGAGGCCATGCCGCATCGGCATCGGCCCCGCGCCGACGAAGCTTTCCCAGCCCTCGTGCAGGCTCAGGCCTTCGACCGGCCGGCCGGCCGGGTTGGGGCGGTCCAGCACCCACACCGACTTGCCGTGCCGGGCCGCCGCTTCCAGCACATAGCGCAGTGTGGTGATGAAGGTGTAGATACGGCAGCCGAGATCCTGCAGGTCGACCAGCAGCACGTCGAAGCTGTCCATCATCGCCGCAGTGGGGCGGCGCACCTCGCCGTACAGGCTGAACACCGGTATGCCCAGCGCCGGGTCGCGGAAATCCGGCGACTCGACCATGTTGTCCTGCTTGTCGCCGCGCAGGCCATGCTGGGGGCCGAAGGCGGCCGTCAGCCGGATGTCCGGCAGGCCGGCCAGCGCATCCAGCGAGTGGCGGAAATCCTGGGTCATCGAGGCCGGATGCGCCAGCAGGGCGATACGGCGGCCGGCCAGCGGCCGGCGCAGTGTCGGGGTTTCGAGCAGGCGGTCGATGCCGAATTTCATGGGGTTTCGCCGGATGATGGGGTCGGTCGGGGTATGGGGGGCAGCGTCAGCCGGAAGGCGGCTGCGGCGTGGAAATCGGGCGTGCCGGGCGGATGGTGCGCCGCCCAGTAGCTGATCTCGCCGGATGGGGTGGCCAGCACGGTGGCCAGCGCCAGTTGCCAGCCGCCGGTTTCCCGGTCCCAGCCGGACAGGTCGAGGCAGGCGGTGAGTTCGTGGGTCCCGGCGTCGCCCGTGCAGGCGATGGCGGGTGCGGCAACCGTCTGGGGTGCGTGCATGCCCTGGCGATAAGCGTCGAAGCGGTAGATGGCCCAGTCGCCGCGGGGGGTGAAGTTGACCTCCCAGTAGCCGGGGTTCCCGTCGCGGCGCAGGAAGGCCTCGAAGCAGGTGCTGCGCCAGAGTTCATCCCGCCGGGTCGGCGCGGGGCCAGGGGGCGGCAGCCGGAGTTGTGCGAGCGCGCCGCGCAGCCGATAGCGCAGGAGCAGGTGCCCCGGAGCTTGCCAGCCGTAGTCGACCGACAACTGGTGGACGGCAGGGCAGGGCGTGGCGGGATGAGGGCTCAGCGGGATGGTGCGCATGTATCTATTGTAGCGGCTGGCCGGCGGCGCTTGGGGCGGCAGGATGGCACCGGGGGCCGGTCATGGCTGCCGGGGCGCGTGCGTGGCCGGAATCGGTTAGCATGCTGGCCGCAACCACCGTTTCCACTTCGTCCGCAGGAGTTCCCGCATGAGCAACATCCGCGCCTGGGCTGCGCTGGCCGCCGGTAACCGCTTCGTTCCCTACGAATACGATCCGGGACCACTGGGACCGGACGAGGTCGAGATAGCCGTCGAGCACTGCGGCATCTGCCACTCCGACCTGTCCGTGCTGGAGAACGACTGGGGCATTTCGCGCTATCCCCTGGTGCCCGGGCATGAGGCGGTCGGCCGTATCGTCGCCGTGGGCGAGCGGGTCGCGGGACTGGCGCCGGGCCAGCGGGTCGGCGTCGGCTGGCATGCCGGCAGCTGCATGCACTGCCACAGCTGCCTCGGTGGCGATCAGCATCTGTGCGCCGCGGCCCAGGCAACCATCGTCGGCCATCACGGCGGCTTTGCCGAGCGCCTGCGCAGCCACTGGGCCTGGGTCGTGCCGATACCCGATGCACTCGATCCCGGCGCGGTCGGCCCGCTGCTCTGCGGTGGAATTACCGTTTTCTCGCCCTTGCTGCTGTACGGCATCCGGCCCACGGCCCGGGTCGGCGTGGTCGGCATCGGTGGCCTGGGGCACATGGCACTGAAATTCCTCAGGGCCTGGGGTTGCGAGGTGACCGCCTTCACATCCAGCGAAAGCAAGCGCGAGGAAGCCCGCCGGCTCGGCGCCCACCGGGTCGTCTCCAGCCGCGATGCCGGCGCCATGCGTACCATGGCCCGGTCGCTTGACCTGATCATCGTCACCGTCAATGTGCCGCTGGACTGGGATGCCCTGATGGCGACGCTGGCGCCCAAGGGCCGCCTGCACCTCGTCGGTGCCGTGCTGGAGCCGATCCCGGTCGCCGCCATGAACCTGCTGCTGGGGCAGCTGGATGTTTCCGGTTCGCCCACCGGTTCGCCCACCGCCATCGCCACCATGCTGGCGTTCGCGGCGCGGCATCAGGTGTTGCCGCAGGTCGAGCACTTCCCGATGAGCCGGGTCAACGACGCCTTCGAACATCTGCGCGCCGGCAAGCCGCGCTACCGCATCGTGCTCGACGCCGATTTCGGCTGATTCGCGCCGCCGCCCGATGTCACCGCCGATGTGCCCGCGTCCCGGGTGGTGGGCATGCCTGTGCCTGCTGTTGCTGGTGTCGGCCTGCTCGCTGTTCCGGCCGGCCATCGACCCTGTCGCCGTGCGCTACGGCCCCGGCGCGCCGATCGACCGCGAGCTGGACGCCGGGCAGTATCTCGCCAGCCTTGCCCGGGGGCAGGTGTCCTACCCGCGCGACGTCAAGCCCATCCTCGACCATCGCTGTGTGGTCTGCCACGGCTGCTACGATGCGCCCTGCCAGCTGAAGCTGGAGTCGCCGCAGGCACTGGACCGCGGCGCCAGCAAGCTGGTGGTGTTCGATGGCGCGCGGCTGGCGCCGATGGCGCCCACGCGCATGCGGGTGGATGCCGGCAGCACGGCCGGGTGGCGCGAGAAGGGCTTCTACCCGGTCCTGAACGAGCGCCGCGAGTCGCCCGAGGCCAATCGCGACAATGCGCTGCTGGCCCGGTTCCTCCAGCTCAAGCAGCAACATCCCCTGCCGTCCTCGGGGCGCCTGGCCGATGACTTCGACTTCGATCTGAACCGCTCGCTCGAATGCCCGCGGCCCGGCGAGTTCGACGATTTCGCCCGGCGTCACCCCGGCTGGGGCATGCCATATGGTTTTCCGGGACTGACGCCGCGCGAGCACCGGACGCTGAGCGACTGGATCGCCCAGGGCGCGCGCTATCCCGAACCGTCGCCGCTGCCGGAGCCGGCCCGGGCGGCGGCGCGGCGCTGGGAGGATTTCATGAATGCCGACGGGCTGAAGTCGCGACTGGTGGCCCGCTATGTCTACGAACACCTGTTCATGGGGCACCTGCACATCCAGGACCAGCCGCCGGGGACCTATTTCCGGCTGGTGCGCTCGACCACGCCACCCGGCGAACCGCTGCACGAGATACCGACCGTGCGGCCCTACGACGATCCGGGCGGGCGCTTCTGGTACCGTCTGCGCCCCCTCCTGCAGCAGACCATCGTCGACAAGAACCATAGCGTCTACGAGATCGGCGATGCGCGTATCCGCCGCCTCAGGGCGCTGTTCCTCGAGCCCGACTACGCCGTCCGCCGCTGGCCGGGCTATCAGCCGGGCGTGGCCGCCAACCCCTTCCGCGTCTACGACGATCTGCCGGCGAAGGCGCGCTACCGGTTCCTGCTGGACGATGCCTATTACTTTATCTCTGGCTTCATGAAGGGGCCGGTCTGTCGCGGGCAGGTGGCGCTCAACGTGATCCGTGACCAGTTCTGGGTGCTCTTCTACGACCCCGACCACGACCGCATCAGCAGCGACGCGGATTTCCTGCACTCGGAAGCCAATCGCCTACGGCTGCCCAGCGAGCAGGGCGACGCGGTCGGCCTGGAGGACCTGATCGTCAGCTACACCGGGGCGCAGACCCGCTATCTCGCATCCAAGCAGGCCTATCTTGCCGATTTGCCGGACAATGTCCGCAACAGCCTGGACGCCCTGTGGCTGGGGGACGGGCACAATCCGAACGCCGCCCTGACGGCATTCCGGCACTTCGACAGCGCCTCGCTGATGTGGGGCCTGGTCGGCGCGCGGCCAGCGACTGCCTGGGTCATCGACTACCCGCTATTCGAGCGCATCCACTACCTGCTGGTGGCGGGGTTCAACGTGTTCGGCTCGGTCACCCATCAGGCCGCGACACGGCTGTACATGGACAACCTGCGCCTGGAGGCCGAGAACAATTTCCTCAGCTTGTTCCCTGCCTCGGCACGGCCGGCCATCTATCGGCACTGGAACCGCGGGCTTCTGGCCGAGCTCAACTCGGCGCTGGTCAATCCCTATTACGGCTATGGCAAGGACACCGCCGTCGACTACCGGACCCGCGATTACGCCAACGAGCTGTACGGCGCCATCGAGGCCCGCCTGGGACCGCTGGCGGGACCTGCGACCACGCTCTACCGCTGCGCCCGGGCCCCCTGCGAGCGCGACAGCGCCACGCCCCTGGAGCGGCGCGCCGAGCGGGTGCTGAAGCCGCTGACCTTTCTGACCGGCGGCGGCATCCAGTACCTGCCGGAGCTGTCCTTCCTGCGCGTGCACGAAGCGGACGCGCCGATCGGCGAGGGCGCCGTCTACAGCCTGATACAGAACAAGGCGCTGGAGAATGTCTCCTTCATGTTCTGGGAGTCCGCCCGGCGCCTGCCCGCGGAGGATACCCTGACCATCGTGCCCGGCTTTGTCGGCAGCTATCCGAATTTCTACTATGACGTTGCCATCGACCGGCTGCCGGATTTCGTCAGCCGGGTGCTGGCGCTGGGCGGGAGCGCGGACGCCACCCGTCTGGCCGCCGACTTCGGTGTGCGGCGGACGCGCCCCGATTTCTGGAATTACGCCGATTTCTTCAACCGCCGCCACCTGGGCCAGAGCCCGCTGACCGCCGGGCTGTTCGACCTGAGCCGCTACGAGAACCGGTAGCGGCGCGGTTGCCGGTGGCCGGATCGCCTGCCGGCTGCCCCGGTTTGGCCGGCGAGGGGGCCGTGCGCATCCCTCACTCGACCAGCGGGGTACGCTTGGGCAGGGCGTCGTATTCCTCCAGGCTGATGCGGCGCGCCTCGTTTTCCAGCATCACGGGGATGCCGTCGCGGATCGGATAGGCGAGGCGGTCGCCCCGGCAGATCAGTTCCTGTTCGTCCTTGCGGTAGACCAGATCGCCCTTGCAGATCGGGCAGACGAGGATTTCAAGCAGTTTCTTGTCCATGGCGTGGGTTCTTCAGTTGCGTCAGGAATCGGGCGCCGAAATCGGCGGGGAGCTCTGCGGCGACCGGCACATACCAGTGGTTCGGGCGGGCGAAGCCGGCGCATTTGACGGCGTCCTTCTCGGTCATCAGCAGCGGGGCCGCGCCGGCGAAGGCGATATCCCCGGGGCGGAACACATGATGGTCGGGGAAGGCCCGGGCCACAAGCGTCAGGCCGCGATCTTCGAGATGGCGGAAAAAGCGTGGCGGGTGGCCGATGCCGGCCACCGCGCAGACGGTCTGGCCCGCGAACCGGTCGAGCGGCTGGCTGAGCGCGGGATCGAGTAGGTTCACGGCACGATCACCGGCCAGCGTCATGACGGTGGCGCCTGCGGGACCCCGGCCGGTCCAGACGACGAAGTCGACGCTGTCGAGCCGCTCCGGCGGTTCGCGCAGGGGGCCGGCCGGCAGGCAGTGGCCGTTGCCGAGGCCGCGCGCGCCGTCGATCAGGGCGATCTCGAGGTCGCGGCCGAGGGCGTAATGCTGGAGTCCGTCATCGGCCAGGATGAGGTCGACGTTCCCCTGGGCGAGCAGGGCGCGCGCGGCTTCGGCGCGGCGCGGGAACACCCCGACCGGGCAGCCGGCGCGGCGGGCCATGAGCACGGGCTCGTCGCCGGCCAGTCCGGGCGGCGTGTCGGCGCCCACCTGCAGCGGGTGCGACAGCCTGCGGCCGCCGTAGCCGCGGCTGATGATGCCGGGCCGGTAGCCAGCCTGGCGCAGGAAATCGGCCAGCCAGAGCGTCAGCGGCGTCTTGCCGGTGCCGCCCACGGTAAGGTTGCCGACCACCACCACCGGGACCGGCAGTCGCTCGACCGGCCTGCGCCCCTCGCGGTAGGCCTTGCGGCGCAGGGCGACGGCCCGCCGGAACAGCGTCTCCGCGCCGGTCAGCCAGGGGCCCGGACGCTCATTGTCGTACCACTGTGCTTGCAGCCAGGCGGCCACGGCGGCTTTGCGGTTCACGCCCGGGATCAATCGCCGCCGCGGTTCTCGGCCGCGAGGCTCACGCGCCGGTAACCGAGCAGGCCGGCCGCGTCCAGCACCATGATCACGGATTGGTGGGGGGTGGCGCGGTCGGCGTCGATGACGATCAGCGGATCGGGATTGCCGCCGGCGGCCGCCTGCAGCGCCGCCTTGACGGTGGCCAGGTGGCTGTCCGGAAGCTCCTGCTGGCCGATCCGGTAGCGGCCTTCGGCGCTGATCACGATCTGCACGGCCTGGGCATGGCCGGCCTCGCCCGCGGCGCCCGGCGCATCCGGCAGGCTGATGCGCAGCTGCGCCTCGCGGCTGAAGGTGGTGGTCAGCACCAGGAAGATCAGCAGTACGATGAGCACGTCGATCATCGGGATCAGGTTCAGCTCCGGCTCCTCGCGCTGGCGCGGACGGAAATTCATGACGGCTGGCCCGGGGCGTCGACACGGTCCAGTGCGTCGAGCAGTCGCACAGCCTCTTCCTCCATGCGTACCGTCAGTTCGGCGACCTTGCCCTGAAAATAGCGGTAGAAGATCAGGCTGGGAATGGCGAGCGCGAGGCCTGCCGCCGTCGCCATCAGGATTTCCGAGATGCCGCCGGCCAGCTGCGCCGGATTGGCGATGTCGCTGCCGCCGGCGGAGAAGTTGGCGAAGACCTTCATCATGCCGAGCACGCTGCCGAGCAACCCCAGATAGGGGGAAATGGAGGCGATCGTGCCCAGGGTGTTGAGGTAGCGTTCCAGCTCGTGCACGACCTGCCGGCCAGCCTGCTCGACGTTCTCCTTCAGCGTCTCGCGTCCCTGGCGCTGGCTGCCGAGTGCCGCCGCGACGATCGCGCCGAGTGGCGAGCTGGCCCGGATCCGGCGCAGCTCCATGGCATCCAGCCGCTGGTTGCGGTGCAGCTCGACGACGCGGGGAATGAGTTCCGCGGGCATGACACGGACGGTGCGCAGCGACCACAGCCGTTCGCCGACGATGGCCAGGGCGACGACCGAGCAGGCGATGATGGGCAGCATCACCCAGCCGCCGAGTTTGATGATTTCCAGCACGGGGGACTCGTCAGTGGTATGTCCGGCGGCCGCCCTGGCGGGACCGCGGTTGTGGTCGGCAGGGATCGGCCGGTCGGGCGGATTCTATCATTTCGCCACCCGCTCCCGGCCGCTTGCCGGGACACTGCCCGGGCGGCGGGCGCGCCGGCATGTGGGTGGGGCGGAATTCCATTAGAATGCGCGCTCCCTGGAACCACGTCATCCCCCTGTCATGATGCACCGCACGACCGCGGCCCTGTTGTCGCTCACGCTTCTTCTGCTCTCGGCCTGCGGGCAGAAGGGCCCGCTGTACATGGAGGGCCACGAGCCGCCCGGCATGAAGACGGCGAAGCAGCCGGTCAGGAAAGCCCCGGCCGAGCCGACGCCGCAGCTCGAACCTTCGGCGCCGAACTGATGGATCATTTCAATTACCGCGGCAGTTCGCTGTATGCCGAGGACGTGCCGCTGGCGCGCGTCGCCGCGGAATATGGCACGCCCTGCTATGTGTATTCCCGGGCCACGCTGGAGCGCCACTGGCACGCCTTCGACCGTGCCTTCGCCAACCATCCGCATCTGGTCTGCTATGCCGTCAAGGCCAATTCCAACCTGGCCGTCCTGAATGTGCTGGCGCGCCTGGGTTCCGGCTTCGACATCGTCTCGGTCGGAGAACTGGAGCGCGTGCTGGCGGCCGGCGGCGATCCGGCGCGGGTGGTGTTTTCCGGTGTCGGCAAGCGCGAGGACGAGCTGCGGCGGGCGCTGGAGGTCGGCATCCGCTGCTTCAACGTCGAGGTGGCCGGCGAGCTGGACCGGCTCAACCGCATTGCCGGCGAGCTGGGCTGCAAGGCCCCCATATCGCTGCGCGTCAACCCCGATGTCGATGCCGGTACCCATCCCTACATTTCCACCGGGCTGCGCGAGAACAAGTTCGGCATCGATGTCGAGACCGCGCTGCACGAGTATCGGCGGGCGGCGGCGATGCCCCATGTCGAGGTGGTGGGCATCGACTGCCACATCGGCTCGCAGCTGACGTCACTGGCGCCGTTCGTCGATGCCCTGGCGCGGGTCCTGTCGATTGTCGAGCGCCTGAAGCAGGAAGGCATCGGTATCCGCCATCTCGATCTCGGCGGCGGCCTCGGCATTCGCTATCAGAGCGAGGAGCCGCCGGAGCCGGCCGAGTACGCTGGCATACTGTCCCGGCAGCTGGCCGGGCTGGACTACGAGGTGCTGATCGAGCCGGGCAGGGCCATCGTCGGCAATGCCGGCGTGCTCCTGACGCGCGTGGAATACCTGAAGTCCACCGGCGCCAAGGACTTCGCCATCGTCGACGCGGCCATGAACGATCTGATCCGGCCCTCGCTCTACCAGGCCTGGCAGGCCATCCTGCCGGTCGAGGTCGACCACCGGCAGGTGGCGCGACGCTACGATGTGGTCGGGCCGGTCTGCGAGACCGGCGACTTCCTGGGCAAGGACCGGGAGCTGGCAATCCGCGAGGGCGACCTGCTGGCGGTGCGTTCCGCCGGCGCCTACGGCTTCTGCATGAGCTCCAACTATAATGCCCGGCCCCGCGTCACCGAGGTGCTGGTTGACGGCGATCGCGCCTTCCTGGCCCGCCGTCGCGAGACGCTGCCGGAGCTGTTCGCCCTCGAAGCCGTGCTGCCGGGCTGAGCCATGCTGCTCAAGTTCACCAAGATGCAGGGCCTCGGCAATGACTTTGTCGTTGTCGACGCCATCCGCCAGGCGGTGCAGCTGACGCCGGAGAAGATCCGCTTTCTGGCCGACCGGCATTTCGGCGTCGGCTGCGATCAGGTGCTGCTGGTGGAATCGGCGCATCAGGCGCATGCCGATTTCCGCTATCGCATCTTCAACGCCGACGGCAGCGAGGTGGCGCAGTGCGGCAACGGCGCTCGCTGCTTCGCCCGCTTCGTGCGCGAGCAGGGGCTGACAGACAAGGACGAGATCCAGGTCGACACGGATGCCGGGCGCCTGGTGCTGCGGCTTGCGGCGACCGGCCAGGTGACCGTGAACATGGGGGTGCCCCGGCATGCGCCGGCGGAGATTCCGCTGGTCTTTGCCGAGGAACGCTACCGCTATCCGGTGGAACTGGAAGGGCGGACCTGGTCCTTCGGTGCCGTGTCGATGGGCAATCCGCATGCGGTGCTGCTGGTCGATACGGTCGATACCGCGCCGGTGGCGGTGCTGGGGCCGCAGCTGGAGAGCCATCCGCTGTTCCCCGAGCGCGTCAATGTCGGCTTCATGGAGGTCGTCGAGGCGCACGCGATCCGCTTGCGCGTGTTCGAGCGGGGCTCGGGCGAAACCCTGGCCTGTGGCAGTGGCGCCTGCGCGGCGGCCGTGGTTGGCATCGAGCAGGGCCTGTTGCGTAGCCCGGTATCGGTCGAGTTGCCGGGTGGCCGCCTGTCGATCGCCTGGCAGGGGCGGGGTTGCCCGGTGTTCATGACCGGTCCCGCCGTCACCGTCTTCGAGGGAGTCATCGAGTTATGAAGCAGTTCCTGTCCACGCGTCGCGGCGAGGAGTCGATCGGCGGAGCGGAGGTCGCACGTTATCTCCAGCGTCATCCCGAGTTTTTCGGCGACCATCAGCATCTCCTCGAAACCCTGACGATCCCGCACGAGAGCGGTACCGCGGTGTCGCTGGTGGCGCGCCAGCTCGATGTGCTGCGCGAGCGCAACCGGCGGCTGGCCCAGCAGCTCGATGAACTGGTGCAGATCGCGCGGGAAAACGATGCGCTCTACCAGCGCACGCATCAGCTGACGCTGGCCCTGCTGGACGCGCGCAGTGTCGAGGATGTGCTGGCCAGCCTGGATTGGGGCCTGCATCAGTATTTTCAGGCCGACTTCGGGGTCGTGCGGATACTTGCGCCCTGGCGCGACAGCCCGGTTGCCAACCTCTTCGTGCCGCGCGGCGCGACCGTGGCCAGCTGGTGCGAGACGGTCATCGACGCCGAGCAGCCCTGGTGCGGTCGCCCCGAGCCGGAGCCGGCAGCGTTCCTGTTCGGCCGGCAGGCGGCGGAGGTTGCCTCGATGGCGGTCATGGGGCTTCGCCATGCGGGGCTTCGAGGGTTGTTCGCCATCGGCAGCCGCGATGCCGCCCGCTTCCGGCCCGATATGAGCTTCGTGCTGCTGGGGCAGATGAGCGAGATTCTGGCCGCGCGGCTGGCGATGCTGGTCCATGAGCCCGGCTAGGGCATGGATGCCGCGGCCCTGCAGCAGCTGGAGGCCTATCTCGACAGCCTGAGATTTCAGCGGCGGCTTTCGCCGCACACGCTGGCTGCCTATGGCCGCGATCTCCGGCAGCTACGCGACTACTGCGAGCGTCGCGGATTGTCTGACTGGCAGGCGCTGAAGGCCGCCGATCTGCGCCAGTACCTGGCCCAGCGGCACCGCGAGCAACTCGGCAGCCGCAGCTTGCACCGAGCCTTGTCGGCTCAGCGGGGTTTCTTTGCCTGGCTGATCCGGGGCGGTGAGCTGGCGGGTGACCCGACGGTGGGCCTGCGTGCTCCCAAGGCGCCACGCCGGCTGCCGAAGGTTCTGGATGTGGATCAGGTGGTCAGCCTGCTGGAGGTGCCGGTCGATGACATTCTGGAGCAGCGCGACCTGGCCATGTGGGAGCTGTTCTATTCCTCCGGCCTGCGGCTGTCCGAGCTGACCGGGCTGGATATCTTCGATGTCGACCTGCGCGACGGCATGGTGCTGGTGCGCCAGGGCAAGGGCCGCAAGTCCCGGCAGGTTCCCGTCGGCGCCTGTGCCCGCAAGGCCATGGCGGCCTGGTTTGCGGTGCGGGACCGTCTGGTCCGGGAAGGCGAGACCGCCGTTTTCCTCAGCCGGCGCGGTACGCGCATCGCGCCGCGCACGGTGCAGGCGCGGCTGGAGCGCTGGCAGTTCCGGCTGGGCCTGTCCGAGGGCCTGCATCCCCACCGTCTGCGGCATTCGTTTGCCAGCCATCTGCTGGAATCCAGCGCCGACCTGCGCGCCGTCCAGGAATTGCTGGGGCACGCCAATCTGAGTACGACGCAGGTTTACACGCACCTGGATTTCCAGCACCTGGCCAGTGTGTACGATCGCGCCCATCCACGCGCACGTTCCGGTCGCAAGGGCGAGTGAACCCGCCGCGCGCGGCCTTGGTCATGGCGTGAGATAAAAATACTGATATGCGCTGTGGTTTTGGGTAGTATCGTGACTCAGGGGTGTCCCGGGTGGCGGTCTCCTTCCACCACCCAAGCCATTCGGGATTGCCCCTGTCCGCCCCCCTGACGTTCCCCACCGACCCGACCGAGCCGGGTTGCCGCTTCCGGAGTCCCGAGCGCAGCGTCCCGGTCGCCAGGCTGCCTTGTTGTATACTGCCCGGATCGACGCACGAACCAGGATTCTCAGCATGTCAGTCCCCGATCCGCACGGTCAGGAATCTTCCGAGCCCACTCCCCGCAAGGCCGGATTCAGCGGTCGCAAGCTGCTGGGCAACCGTATCGCAGCCCGGGTGGTTGGCGGCGTGCTGGGGCTGTGCATTCTTCTCTACGCGATTGGCTGGTACTGGAGCCGCGAGCCGGAACCCTTCGACGTGGTGGAGGAAGCCGCCAAGGCTGCCAATGTCCAGAATCCCAAGGAACTGCCGCTGGGCTATACCTACAGCACGACCCTGATCGCGATCGCCGAGACCCTGTTGCACAAGCCGGGCGGTTTCCTGTTGAACGACGTATTCCCGCCCAGCGTCCTGCTTGACAATATTCCCAACTGGGAACTGGGCGCGCTGATAGCCCTGCGCGACGCCACCACGGCCCTGCGCAACAACATCGCCCGCTCGCAGACGCAGTCCCAGGAAGACCCCGATCTGTCCAAGGGCGAACCGTTCCTGTATTTCGATTATCGTTCCTGGCAGCTGCCCTCGTCGGAATCCGAGTACGAGAAGGGTATCGAATCGCTGGAGGCCTACCGTGCCCGCCTGATGAAGCGCGACGCCAATTTCTACGCCCGTGCGGACAACCTGCGCCAGTATCTGGAAGTGCTGGAGAAACGTCTGGGCGATTACTCCAACCGCCTGAGCGCCAGTACCGCCGATCGTCAGCCCGAGGGCTCCGAGGTCCGCCATTCCGAGCTGGGACGCACGCCCTGGCTGAAGCTGGACGACCGCTTCTTCGAGGCGCGCGGCTACACCTGGGCGGCGATGCTGGTGCTCAAGGCCATCGAGTTCGATTTCCGCGACATCCTCGGCAACAAGACGGCGCTGGTGTCGTTGCAGCAGATCGTGCGCGAACTGGAAAACAGCCAGGAATCCCACCTGAGCCCCGTCATCCTCAATGGCAGCGGCTTCGGTCTGTTCGCCAACTACTCGCTGACCCTGGCGAACTACATCGCCCGCGCCAACGCGGCCACCATCGATCTGCGCTCGCTGCTGCAGCAGGGCTAAGCCCGCATCACCGCTGGCCTGCTTCCGGCGCTGCCCGGGGCGGGCCGGTCTCCTTCCTCAGGCCAGGTGCATCTTGGCCAGCAGCTTCCGGAAGCGCTCGTAGCGGCCGGCGTCGACCCGGCCGGCTTCGACCGCGGCCAGGATGGCACAGCCCTTGTCGCCAAGGTGCCGGCAGTCGTTGAACTGGCATTGCGGCAGCCATTCCCGGAATTCACGGTAGCCACCGGCCACGTCGGCGGCGGTCATCTCCGCCAGACCGAAGACGGCCACCCCGGGACTGTCGATCAGGTCGCCACCCTCGGGCAGGTGGTAGAGCATGGCCGCCGTGGTGGTGTGACGGCCGAGTCCGGCCTTGTCAGAGAGTTCCCGGGTGCGCAGGTTCCGGCCGGGCAGCAGGCTGTTGGTCAGGGAGGATTTGCCGACCCCCGACTGGCCGGCCAGCATGCTGCAACGCTGTTTCAGCGCCTCGCGAAGGTGTGGCAGACCGTCTCCGGTGTGGGCGCTGAGCAAGAGGCAGGTATAGCCGATCCGGCGATACACCGACAGGGTCTGTTCCACGCGGGCGCGGTCGGCGATGCGTTCCTGCTTGTTGACCGCGATGACGACGCCGAGCCCCCGGTGTTCGCAAGCGGCGGTGTACTGGTCCACCAGCAGCCAGTCCGGTTCCGGTTCCGGCGCCACGACGATGACGATCTGGTCCAGGTTGGCCGCCACCGGGCGGATGCGGCCGCCATGCGCCGGCCGGGTCAGTACGCTACGCCGCGGCAGGATGCGTTCCACCCGCCCCTGCTGGCGGTCGGCCGTCGACCACAGGACCCGGTCGCCGACCGCCACCGCGCCCAATTGCCGCCGCGTATGGCAGATGACGACCTCGCCGCGGTCGTCCTCCACCGCCAGTCCCTGGCCGAGGTGGCTGACAACCCGGCCCTCGCGCAATTCCGCTTCCGGCCGGCTCCGGTCCCCCGCCCACTGCTCTCCCGCGCTCACGCCTCAGCCTGGCCTGGCGTTGAGATGATCGATGCGGATCGCGGCCGGCGGGTGGCTGTAATGAAAGGCGGCATAGAGCGGATCGGGCGTGAGGGTGCTGGCGTTCTCGCGGTACAGCTTGACCAGCGCGTTGACCAGGTGCCGGGCCTGGGTGTGGGCCGCGGCAAAGTCGTCGGCCTCGAATTCGTAGCGCCGCTGGAAGAAGGCCATGAGCGGCTTCAGGAAGACCGTGAACACCGGCATGACCAGCATGAACAGCAGCAGGGCGGCGGCAGGGGAGGGCTCATGCACGCCCAGTCCCTGGTAGAACCAGGCCTGCTGGCTAAGCCAGCCCAACAGTGCGAAACCGATCAGCATCAGCGTGGAGTTGGCAACCAGCATCTTGACCACATGCCGGCGCTTGAAATGGCCCAGTTCGTGCGCCAGCACGGCCTCCAGTTCATCGTGTTGCAGGGAATCCACCAGGGTATCGAAGAACACGATGCGCTTGCTGTCGCCGATGCCGGTGAAATAGGCATTGCCGTGACCGGAGCGGCGCGAACCGTCCATGACGAAGATGCCTTGGCTGTGGAAGCCGCAGCGCTTCAGCAGGGCCTCGATCCGCTGGCGCAAGGTTGCATCGGGCAGTGGCGTGAACTTGTTGAACAGGGGCGCGATGAGGGTGGGGTAGGCCCAGCTCATGACGATCGAGAAGCCGATCAGGATGGCCCAGGCCAGCAGCCACCAGTAGCTGCCGCTGGAGTCCATCACCCACAGTACCAGCGCCAGCAGCGGGGCGCCGATGGCCAGGCTCAGCAGCGTCTGCATGAACAGGTCCTTGGTGAACTGGGCCGGGGTGTTGCGGTTGAAGCCGTGGCGCTCCTCAATGACGAAGGTCTGGTACAGGCTCATCGGCAGCTCGATAAGCTGCATCAGCAGCAGGACGCTGAGGATCAGGGCGATGCCGGCCAGGCGTGACGAAAGTCCGAGGCCGGCCCAGAGACCTTGCAGCCAGCCGATTCCGCCGCCGAGCGTGAACAGCAGCAGGACGGCGACGCCGAGTACCCGATCGACATTGGCCAGGCGGAGCTTGTCGAGGGTGTAGGCGGCTGCCTTCTGGTGCGCCTCCAGGCTGACGCTCGCCCGGAAAGCCTCGGGAACTGCCGTCCGATGCCGACTCACATGGTCGGCCTGGCGCCGGGACAGCCAGTATTCGATGCCGGTGGAGGCGGCTAGGGCGATCAGGAACACTACAGTAAAATCGTTCATGGGGTTCTCGTGGGGTCTATCGCGGGGAGCCGAACGGGACAGCCTTTGCGGCGTCGGTCGCGTAACACGGATATTTCATCATCATGTCGTCGAATGCACAGAATCTGGTCTGGGTCGATCTGGAAATGACGGGGCTGGATCCGCTCAGTGATCGCATCCTCGAAATCGCGACCCTGGTCACCGACAGGGACCTGAACATTCTGGCCGAGGGGCCGGTGCTGGCGATCCATCAGGACGAGGCGATTCTCGCCGCCATGGATGACTGGAACCAGACCCATCATGGGGCCTCGGGTCTGATGGAGCGGGTACGCGAGAGTTCCCTGGACGAGGCGGCCGCCGAAGCCGCTACCCTGGACTTTCTCGCCGCCTGGGTGCCACCCGGCGTTTCACCCATGTGCGGCAACAGCATCTGTCAGGATCGCCGCTTCATGGCGGCGAGCATGCCGCGTCTGGAGCGCTTCTTCCACTATCGCAACCTGGACGTCTCGACCCTCAAGGAGCTGGCGGCGCGCTGGGCGCCGGAGGTCAAGGACGCCTTCAGGAAAAACAACGCCCATCGGGCGCTCGACGACATCCGCGAGTCGATTGCGGAGTTGCGCCATTACCGGGCGGGCCTGTTCAGGATCTGAGCCTCGCTGCGATCACAGTCCGGCGATGATGGCCACCAGCAGCAGGACCAGGATGATGCCCAGCGTCACCAGCATGGTGAACCAGCTCCAGCGCGGCGCCGCCGATGGCACGGGTGCCTCGCCGCCCTCGGCGACGGCGTTGCCGCAGTGGCTGCAAACGATAGCCTTGTCTTTCAACTCGGTTCCACAATGACGGCAAAACATGCTGTGACCTCGGCAGACGGGAAAACGGGGAGCGCCGGCGAACGCCCGGGCTCTCGCAACGCGCAGAGCATAGCCTAAGCCTTTCCGGCGTGCCATGGGCGGGCCGTGGCTCCTCAGGCGGGAACCCTGTCCCGCCCCCGTGGTCGATGCATGGCGCGTCGGGGCCGGTCCGGCGTGAGCCGGTGCACAATTTTCGGGCATGTGTGAGAATGCCCGGCGCGGTCAGCAGGCCCGCGGCCCGGCTCGTGAGGCGCCAGGCCTCAGACCGGCGCAAGCCCTGCCCACCCCCCGGGCGGATGAGCCTTCAGGCCGATTTTCCTGCACCCCCTTAAACTTCAAGAGGAACGACATGAGCAAGAAAACCTTTTCGACCGTGCTGGGCGCGGCAGTCGCCGGATCGCTGGCCGGCGCCGTCAGCGCAGGCGAGAATCCTTTTGCCCTCAAGGATCTGGCTTCCGGCTATGTGCAGGTTGCCGAGGCCGGCAAGGACAGCAAGGAAATGGTCTGTGGGGAGGGCAAGTGCGGCGGACAGAAAATGCAGAGCCCCGAGATGAACTGCGGCGCCATGATGGAGCAGTCCAAGAAGACGCCCGAGCAGGAAAAGAAGGCGATGGAAGGCAAGTGCGCCGCGGGCATGAAGATGGATCCGCCGGCTGCCGAGCCGGCCAAGTAAGGCCAGACCCTCCCCCCGAGCCCCGGTCCGGCATGTCGACATCGCGCGACCGCATGATTCGGGGGGCCGGGCTGGGGTTGCGTCGGGCCCTGCTCGACCAGCTGGTCGAGCAGGCGCCGCCCGGCATCGATTTCTACGAGGTGGCGCCCGAGAACTGGATGCGGGTCGGCGGCCGCCTCGGCCGGCAGTTCCGGCGACTCACCGAGCGATATCCCTTCTCCTGCCACGGCCTGTCGCTCTCCCTGGGCGGCCCCGCGCCGCTGGACCAGGATTTCCTCGTCGAGCTGAAGGCGTTTCTCGCTGTGCATCGGATCGCCGCCTACAGCGAGCATCTCAGCTACTGTGGCGACGACGGGCATCTCTACGACCTGATGCCCATTCCCTTCACGGCCGAGGCCGTGGACTACGTGGCCGGCCGCATCCGCAGAACCCAGGACATCCTGGAGCGGCGCATCGCCATCGAGAACATTTCCTACTATGCCGCGCCCGGGCAGGAAATGCCGGAATCCGACTTCCTGCGCGCCGTCCTGGCGGCGGCTGACTGCGATCTGCTGCTGGACGTCAACAATGTCCATGTCAACAGCGTCAATCATGGCTATGACCCGGAGACCTTCATCCGGGCGCTGCCGGCAGACCGGATCGTCGGCCTGCACATCGCGGGGCACTACGTGGAGGACGAGGATTTCCTGATCGATACCCACGGTGCCGCCGTCATCGATCCGGTCTGGCGCCTTCTGGATCTGGCCTACAGCCTGTTCGGGGTCTTGCCGACGCTGCTGGAGCGCGACTTCAACCTGCCGCCGCTGGCCGAGTTGCTGACGGAGATCGCGGAAATCCGCCGCCTGCAGCTGGCCCATGCGCCGCTTGCGCACTGCCATGGCTGAGGCGCGACCGCATTTCCAGCAGCTGCAGCTGGTCTTCGCCGCGCATATCCGCAATCCGGCCGCGGCGCCGGGGCCGGCGGGAGTTCCCGAGCGACGGCTGGCAGCCTACCGGGAGCTGTTTTTCAACAATATCGAAAGCTTCCTCTCGGCCGGGTTCCCGGTTCTCAGGAGCTTGCTGGCGGAGGATGGCTGGCGTGCCCTGGTGCGGGATTTCTACGCCCGGCATCGATGCGAGACCCCCCTTTTCAGCGAGATCGCCCGGGAGTTCCTGTGCTATCTGGAAACCGAGCGGACGCCCGGACCCGGCGAGCCACCGTTTTTGGCCGAACTTGCCCATTACGAGTGGGTGGAGCTGGCCCTGGCGGTCGCAGAGGACGAGCCGCCGGAATTGCGCGCCGATTTCGCCGCCAGCCTGCCGGATATCGGCGTGTTGCGTTCGCCGGTGGCCTGGTCGCTGGTATACCGCTATCCGGTGCACCGGATCGGCCCGCAACACCGGCCAAGCGTGATGCCGGAGACCCCGACCTGCCTCGTGGCCTACCGCGGCCGCGACGATGTCGTGCATTTCATGGAGGCCAATGCCGTCTCGCACCGGCTGCTGGAACTGCTGAGCGATGACCCTGGGCTTCCCGTCAGGGTGCATCTGCGGCAAATCGCCCGTGAGCTGCAAGCTCCCGAGCCCGACCCGGTGCTGGCCTTCGGCCAGGCGTTGCTCGTTTCCCTGCATCAACGCGGCGTGGTGGGGCCGAGCGCCTGAGCCGCACGGTTCGCACGCCGGACATGCCCCGTTCTGGGGCTTTTTTGTCGGCCACTGATGCCCAATAATGGTGCATGATGGCCGCCGCGGGTGTGATGCCTTGCGTCAGCTTCCGTGAACCGGCTTGGCCCCTTATTTGCTTGGCCACAGGGCATGAATGCTAATGCTCCGGATACCGACGACCTCAGCCTGCGCATCCTCGATCACCTGACGGACGCGGTCCTGCTGTTCGACGCCGAATGCCGGCTGTCCTACATCAACCTGGCCGGCGAGATGCTGTTCGCGGTCAGCGCCCGCCAGGTGCGCGGCATGCGGGCCCGGGAGATGTTCGGGCTTTGCGACCGGCGCATCGAATCCGATTTTCGTCGTGCCGTCCAGCGTGGCGAGACCCTGACCAAGCGCAACCTGGTGCTCGGCGCGCCCTCGCATCCGCTAACCGTCAACCTGACCATCGTGCCGGTGCTGGAGAAGGAGCGGGCGGAAGCGGTGCTGGTGCAGATCGAGCAGGTCGACCGCCATCTGCGCATCTCCATGGAGGAGCAGATCCTGGCCCAGCAGAATGCCGCGCGCATGCTGCTGAGGGGGCTGGCGCACGAGATCAAGAATCCCCTCGGCGGTATCCGCGGCTCGGCGCAGCTGCTGCAGCGCGAGTTGCAGGACGAGGAACTGCGCGAATACACACAGATCATCATGGACGAATCCGACCGGCTGCAATCGCTGGTCGACCGGATGCTGGGGCCGAACAAGCCCCTGATCATGGAGCCCATCAACATCCACAAGGTACTGGAGCGGGTCCGCCAGCTGGTGCAGGTCGAGGCGCGTGCCGGCGTGCTGCTGGAACGCGATTATGACCCCAGCATTCCGCTGGTGCAGGGGGATGGCGATCTCCTGATTCAGGCCATCCTCAATATCGTCCGCAATGCCGCCCAGGCCGTCGGCACCCGCGGCCGCATCGTGATCCGCACCCGCATCCACCGCCAGGTCACCATCGGCCACAAGCGCAACCGCATGGCGGTGAAGATCGATGTCCAGGACGATGGGCCCGGCATTCCGGCCGAGCTGATGGGGCAGATCTTCTACCCGATGGTCACCGGCCGCGCCGAGGGCACGGGGCTCGGGCTGTCGATCGCTCAATCGCTGATCAATCAGCACGGTGGCCTGATCGAGTGCGCCAGCACGCCCGGCAATACCGTGTTTTCCATCTACTTGCCTCTGGAGTCGGGCCATGACTGAAGCCGATCAGGTCTGGATCGTCGATGATGACCGGTCCATCCGCTGGGTGCTGGAAAAGGCCCTGCAGAAAGCGGGTATCAAGACCCGCAGCTTCGCCAGCGCCAATGGCCCGCTGGAGGCGCTGGAAACCGAGCAGCCGGAAGCCATCATTACCGATATCCGCATGCCGGGCATGGATGGCCTGTCGCTACTGAAGCGCCTGCAGGAGCGTCATCCCGAACTGCCCGTCATCATCATGACCGCCCACTCCGACCTGGAGAGCGCCGTTTCGGCGTTTCATGGCGGTGCCTTCGAGTACCTGCCCAAGCCATTCGATGTGGACGAGGCGGTCGACCGCGTGCGTCGCGCCTGTGCCCACGCCCGCAACCTGCGGCACGAGCGCGAGCCGGCGCCGGCCACGGAGGCGACGCCCGAAATCATCGGCGCCGCGCCGTCCATGCAGGAAGTATTCAGGGCCATCGCCCGTCTGGCGCGCTCGCACATCACCGTCCTCATCAATGGCGAGTCCGGCACCGGCAAGGAACTGGTTGCCAAGGCCCTGCATCGTCACAGCCCGCGCGCCAAGCAGCCGTTCATCGCCCTCAACATGGCGGCGATACCGCGCGACCTGCTCGAGTCGGAGCTGTTCGGCCATGAGCGCGGCGCCTTCACCGGCGCCCAGGCGCGTCGCGCCGGCCGTTTCGAGCAGGCCGATGGCGGGACCCTGTTCCTGGACGAGATCGGCGACATGCCGGCCGAGTTGCAGACCCGGCTGCTGCGCGTCCTGGCCGACGGCGAGTTCTTTCCGGTCGGCGCCCACGCGCTGGTCAAGGTCGATGTCCGCATCATCGCCGCCACGCACCAGAATCTGGATGCCCTGGTCGCCGAAGGACGTTTCCGCGAGGATCTCTACCACCGCCTCAACGTCATCCGCATCCATCTGCCACCGCTGCGCGAGCGGCGGCAGGACATCCCGCTGCTGCTCAGGCATTTCCTCAAGGAGGCCAGCCGGGAGCTGAAGGTCGATACCAAGATCCTGCGGCCCGACGTCGAGGCCTATCTCTGCGCGCTGGAATGGCCCGGCAACGTGCGGCAACTGGAGAACACCTGCCGCTGGATCACGGTGATGGCGGCGGGCAACGACGTGCACCTCGACGATCTGCCGCCGGAGCTGCTGCAACCGCCCCGCGAAGGGTCGTCGACGGTCGTGGCCGAGGGCTGGCAGGATGCCTTGCGGCAGTGGGTCGACGAGCAGCTGCGCCTGGGGCACGTCAATATCGCCAAGGATGCCATCGAGTCCGCCGAAAGCATCCTCATCACCACCGCCCTGGGCGCCACCCGCGGTCGCCGGCAGGAGGCCGCCAAGCTGCTGGGCTATGGCCGCAATACCCTGACGCGCAAGATCGCCGAGCTGCACCTCGACGTCTGATCGGGGGGGCTGGCCCCGGGCCCGCTCGTGCGTGCAGCGGGAGGAAATGCGCCGCTACCGGCCAGAGTGCTGATACGCGGCGGCCGGGATGGGATAATGACTGTCTGACGGAAGCGCCTGCCCGGGTGAAACCCCGGTTGCGCAGCCGACCGCGTGCGTCCGACCCGGGGAATCTGCTTTCGCCAGGTTGCCGCGGCGCCTTGATCCCCACCCCGGGGACCCCTCTCACCGTTCCACGAAAAGGAAGACGCGCATGCTGACCCGCCAACTGATCCAGAGCCGCCCGACCGCCGAACTGACCGAGACCAAGCCGCTGGGCGTCAAGCCGAAGGAGCTTGCCCGGGATATCGCCCAGCACTTTAACTACACGCTGGGGCGCGACAAATCCTGCAAGTCCGCCTACTACGCCTATACCTCGCTGGCTCTGACCGTGCGCGACCGGCTGATGGAGCGCTGGAAGAATACCCTGCAGGCCTACCGCGAAGCGGACAGCAAGAGAGCCTATTACCTATCGCTGGAATTCCTCATGGGCCGCGCCCTGAGCAACGCGATGCTCAACCTCGGGCTGGATCGTCCCCTGCACAAGGCGCTGCAGGGCCTCGGGCTGGAACTGGAGGAACTGGCCGACATCGAGGTCGACGCCGGGCTCGGCAACGGCGGTCTCGGCCGTCTCGCGGCCTGCTTCGTCGACAGCTGCGCCACCCTGCAATTGCCGGTCACCGGCTACGGCATCCGCTACGAATACGGCATGTTCCGCCAGCTGATCGACAACGGCCATCAGCTGGAGGAGCCCGACCACTGGCTGCGGGACGGCAACGTCTGGGAACTGGAGCGCCCGGAGCTGACCGTGTCCATCCGCTTCGGCGGGCACACGGAGCGGGACGAGCAGGGCCGCGCGCGCTGGGTGCACGGGCAGGAGGTGCTCGCGGTGCCCTATGACGTGCCGATTCCCGGCTACCAGAACGGCACGGTCAACACCCTGCGCCTGTGGAAGGCGGCGGCCAGCGATGAATTCAGCCTCAGCGAATTCAATGCCGGCGATTACACCGAGGCGGTGCGTTCGAAGAACATGGCCGAGAACATCACCATGGTGCTGTATCCCAACGACGCCAGCGAGAACGGCAAGGAACTGCGCCTGCGGCAGCAGTACTTCCTCGCCTCGGCCAGCCTCCAGGATGTGTTGCGCTACTGGGTGCAGAGCCACGGCGAGGATTTCAGCCGGTTCGCCGAGAGGAATGTCTTCCAGCTCAACGATACCCATCCGACCATCGCCGTCGCCGAACTGATGCGCCTGCTGGTGGACGAGCACGGCGTTCCCTGGGACGAGGCCTGGTCGATCACCCGCCGGACCATGGCCTACACCAACCACACCCTGTTGCCGGAGGCGCTGGAAAAGTGGCCGGTGCGGATGTTCCGGCAGCTGCTGCCGCGGCTGCTGGAGATCATCTTCGACATCAACGCCACCTTCCTGCGCGAGGTCGAGGCCCGCTGGCCGGGCGACCACGAGCGCGTCGCCCGCATGTCGCTGATCGAAGAAGGCTGGGAACAGCAGGTCCGCATGGCCTACCTGGCCATCGTCGGGAGCTTCTCGGTCAACGGTGTCGCCGCGCTGCATTCCGACCTGCTCAAGCACGGCCTGTTCCGCGATTTCTACGAGCTGTGGCCGGAGAAGTTCAACAACAAGACCAACGGCATCACGCCGCGGCGCTGGCTGGCGGGCTGCAACCCGAGCCTGGCGGCGCTGATCACCGAGGCCATCGGCGACGAATGGACGCGCGACCTTGCCCAGCTGTCCAAGCTGGCCCCCTATGCCGAGATGCCGGCCTTCCGCGAGCGCTGGCGGGCAATCAAGCTGGCCAACAAGCAAAGGCTGGCCACCTATGCCCGTGTCGAGCTGGGGGTGCAGCTCGACACGGCGGCGCTGTTCGACACCCAGGTCAAGCGCATTCACGAGTACAAGCGCCAGCTGCTCAACGTCCTGCACTGCATCCACCTCTATGACCGCATCCGGCGCGGCGATGTCGGCGACTGGACCCCGCGCGTCGTCTTCTTCGGCGGCAAGGCGGCGCCCGGCTACCAGATGGCCAAACGCATCATCAAGCTGGTCAACAACGTGGCGCAGGTCGTCAATCACGATCCCCTGGTCGGCGACCGCCTCAAGGTGGTGTTCCTGCCCAATTACCGGGTGACGGCGATGGAGATCATCTGCCCCGGCACGGATCTCTCCGAGCAGATTTCCACCGCCGGCAAGGAGGCCTCGGGCACCGGCAACATGAAATTCATGCTCAACGGCGCGCTCACCATCGGCACCCTGGACGGCGCCAACATCGAGATCCGCGAGGAAGTGGGAGCAGAGAACTTCTTCCTGTTCGGGCTGACGGCCGAGGAAGTCGAGCAGCTGCGTCCCCACTACGACCCGCAGCGCATCATCCGCGAGAACGAGGATCTCCGGCGCGTGGTGGACCTGCTGGCGTCGGGGCATTTCAACGCCGAGGAGCCCGGCATCTTCGACCCGGTCATCGACGCCATCCAGGGCGCCTGGGATCCGTGGATGACCGCGGCCGACTTCCCGGCGTATCTCGAGGCCCAGCGGCGGGCCGCCGCCGCCTACCGCGACAGCGACGCCTGGACCCGCATGAGCATTCTCAATACCGCGGCTGCCGGCAAGTTTTCCTCGGATCGCACCATTCAGGAATACAACCGGGACATCTGGCAGCTGACGCCGGTTGCGCCCTGACGGCGTGCTGCACGTCGTCCTGTTCGAGCCGGAGATTCCACCCAACACGGGCAACATCATCCGGCTCTGCGCCAACACCGGCGCCTGCCTGCACCTAATCCGGCCGCTGGGCTTCTCGCTGGACGACGCCCGGCTCCGGCGTGCCGGTCTGGACTATCACGAATATGCGCAGGTCCGCGAGCATGCGGACTTCGGCGCCTTCCGCGCCGCGTTCGGTCCGGGGCGCATCCTCGCTCTGTCGACGCGGGGGCGGCGCCCCTATGCCGAAATCCGCTTCCAGCCGGGCGATGCGCTGCTGTTCGGGCCGGAAAGCCGGGGGTTGCCGGCGGCGCTGCTGGACAGCCTGCCGGAGGCGCAGCGGCTCGCCATTCCCATGCGGCCGGGCAGCCGCAGTCTCAACCTGTCGAATGCCGCCGCCATCGTTCTCTACGAGGCCTGGCGCCAGCTGGGCTATGCCGGCGCCAGCGCGGTGGAGGGCGGTCCGTCCGCTGCCTGAGCCTGAGCCACCGGCGGGGTCAGATGGCGGGGCGGGCCTTGGGGCGTGTGCCGGCGCTGTCCGGCGCCGGCGTGTCCTGAGGCGGCGGGGGAACCAGCGTCAGCCGGACCCGGTGCAATTCGTCGAGCAGGGTCTCCGCCGCGGCCTTGTCCGCGGGGGTTCCGTCCTGGAGCACCGTCTGCAGGAGCCGGCGGGCCGCGCCCTTGTCGCCCCGGGCCATGAGCGCGCGCGCCCGATCCAGGCTTGACGCCGCTGTCCCCGTACCCGTCCCGGCGATGTCCTCCAGAAACTCCAGTTCGAAATCCAGCATGCCGAAGCGCGGGTTGTCCGGGCGCGGGCGGGAGAGGGCGGGCAAGGTGTTGAAGTCCAGTTCCACGAGGCCGGCTGGTGGTGCCGTTTCGGCAGCGCTCGTGCGGGCGGGATCCCCGGTGGTCGGCACCTCGTAGTCGATCCAGTTGCCGGGTTCGGTGCGGGCTTCCGGCGCCGACGCTTCTGCCGTCTTGGCTGGGGTTTTCCAGTCCTCGAGGTCCGGCGCGACGAAATCGATGAGGTAGGTGCTGTCCGCCGGGTGGGCTGTCTCCGGGGGCTGTTCGTTCCGGCTGACGTCTGCGGCGGCCGGCAGTGATTCGTCCACCGTCGTGTCTGCTGCCTCGGTCTGGTGCTGCGGGATGGGGGGGAACTCGGTGTGAGCGGTTTCCTGCCGGCTTGCGCCGGTGTCATCCGCGCCGGGTTCGGGCAAGCCCGCCTCCAGGGTCGGTATCGCGGTCGTCGTCTGCCAATCGCTGGGTGCCGGCCGGTCTGCCTCGACGATGTCCGGTTCCGGCGCGGCCTGCTCCGCCTGGGGCTGAAGGGGCTGTGCCGACAGTTGCGCCTCCAGCGTTCGCAGTTCGGCCATGAAGTCGGTGTCGTCGAGGTCGAGTTCCGTGGCCGGCGAATCGTCAGTGTCGGTTGCCTCGGTCATGTCCGGGGCGACGGCGGCATCGTTCCCCACCGGTTGCCCGGGATTCAGTGCCCGCACGGCCGCCCAGAACTCCGCTGGCAGCCCGGGCTGCTGGGCTTCGAGTTCGCGCACATAGTCGGTAAAGGCCTGTTGCTTGCCGGCCTGCTGCAGGATGTCCAGCAGCTTGAGCTTGAGCACCAGGCGCTCCGGTTCCTGCACCAGGCTGGCGCGGATGAGTGATTCGGCCTGCACAAAGCGGCCATAGCGGAGGTAGACGTCGGCCTCCCATACGGGGTCCAGCGGTTCGGCCTCCGCCGCGGCCGTCGGTTCGTCCAGTCCGCTGGCCGCGGGGTCGAGGGTCGCCACCGGGCGCGCGGCTTCGGCGGGTGGCCTGGCCCTGTCCATGGGTTCGGCGAGAGCTTGCGCCACTTCCGCTCCCGTCTCGTCCGCGTGCCGGCGTCGGCGCCGATACTGCCAGGCGGCGAGACCCAGCAGGGTGAAGCCGGTACTGGCCAGCCAGTAGCCGGGCGCAATGACGGGTTCGGGTTCCGCAGACCGTTCGGCCATCGGGGTGGGCGGCGGAGCCGGTGCGGTGTGCTTGGTCGCGTTGCCTGATGGCGCCGGGGGCTCCGGTTGCGCCACTATGGCCGGTGCCTGGGGCATGACCGGCGGTGCGGCGGCGATGGCGGATTCGCTGCTTTCCGCGCCGGCTGCCGGTGGCTGGCTGTCCGGGAGGGAGGGTTCCTCCTGACCATCCGGCGGCACCCCGACCTGGGTGGCGGCATGGCTCTGCAGGGCGGTCAGTTCGGCGTTCTTGAGCGCCAGCATGCGCTGGGTTTCCTCCAGCCGCTGTTCGAGCCGCACCAACTGCTCGCGCAGTTCCTCGTTTTCCCGCTTGAGGGCGGCCGGTATGCGGGCCGAAACCTCCGCCACCGCGCCTGTCGTTGTCGCCGCGCTGTCAGGGGCCTGCGGCGGGGAAGGCGGCAGCCGGGCGGTCACCCCGCCGGTATCCTCCGGTGCGGCATAGGCCCGTTGGCGCATGCCCGGGGCGCCACCGAACAGCATGGCGGCCGCATCGGCCGGATCGATCTGCGCCAGCGCCGTCTCGCTGGGTATCTGCAGGATGCTGCCGGCCCGCAGGCTGTTGAGGCTGCGCGAGAAGGCGCGCGGGTTGGCCAGATAGAGTCCGAGCGCCATCTGCTCGGGGCTCACCGAGGCCGGACGGTCCAGCGAGTTGGCGATATCCAGCAGCTTTTCGTGGCGCTGGACCGGTCCATAGCGTTGGCCCGACAGCTGGTCGCTGCCGATGACCGGGCGCTGGCTGGCCGGCGCCGCGGTTCTTGCGTCCGGCACCAGGCTGGCGCCCTGGGGCTGGCGTTGCGGGACAGGCCTCGCCGTGTCATCCGCCAGCGGACCGCCCACCAGGCCGCGCGGCGGGTCCAGCAGCAGGGTGAATTCGCGCAGGACCGTTCCCAGCGGCGACGCCACCTCCACCAGGAAATCCAGGAAGGGCTCGGTGATGGCGGCGCGGGAGCTGACCTGAATCGCGTGGCGGCCGTTTGGCAGGGCGACCGGCTGGAAGCGTAGCTCGCTGAGGGCATGGATCCGCTCCACCCCGGCCTTTTCGAAGGCCGCCGGGCTGGCCAGGCGGACCTGGATGGCGTCGATCCGGTCAGAACCGGAGAGCACCAGCGGAATGTCGGCCCGCAGCGCCTGATTCAGCGCCGACTGCGCACGGATGTCGCCGATACCTAGGCCATGGGCAGCCAGCGGCGCCAGCAGGCCGAGCAGCGCGAGAACCTTGGACAGTCGGGACATAAGCATCTGTCGAGCCGGGCCAGCCATCTCCACGAAGTGCGGACCCAGCCGGGGATGCCGTCCGGGCCCGGAATGAGGCATCAGAGGCCGTCTTTGTATCAGGACTCCGGCAATTTGCAAACGGTCGCGACCGCTACTCTGCGGGGCTTGCCGGAAACCACCTGCCGGCCGCGCGGGTACTGGCGGAATTCCCGGGTGTGAGCCGGAGGGTGGGGATGTGCCGCATTCCGGGCACATCCCCAGCGCTGTCAGAGATAGTCCCTGACCAGCACTTCGGCGATTTGCAGGCTGTTGAGCGCGGCGCCCTTGCGGATGTTGTCGGAGACGACCCAGAGATTCAGACCGCGCGGGTGGGAGATGTCCTCGCGCACGCGGCCGACGAAGACCGGATCCTTGCCGGCGCTCTCGGTGACCGCCGTCGGATAGCCGCCGGGCTTGCGCTCGTCCAGCACGGTGACGCCCGGCGCGGCGCGCAGCAACTCGAGGGCGCGCTCGGCCGTGAGCTTTTCGCGGGTCTCGATGTGCACCGCCTCGGAGTGACCGTAGAACACCGGCACGCGCACCGTGGTGGGGTTCACCTGGATCGATTCGTCGCCCATGATCTTGCGGGTCTCCCAGACCATCTTCATCTCCTCCTTGGTGTAGCCGTTGTCCATGAAGACATCGATCTGCGGCAGCACGTTGAAGGCAATCTGCTTGGGGTAGACCTTGGGCGTGACGGGCTTGCCGTTGAGCAGCTGCACGGTCTGCTCGTGCAGTTCCTCGATGGCCTGCTTGCCGGTACCGGACACCGCCTGGTAGGTGGCGACGTTGATGCGCTCGATGCCCACCGCGTCATGGATCGGCTTGAGCGCGACCAGCATCTGGATGGTTGAGCAGTTCGGGTTGGCGATGATGCCCCGTTGGGTATACCGGGCGATGTCGGCGGCGTTGACTTCGGGCACCACCAGCGGGATGTCGTCCTCGTAGCGGAAGCGCGAGGTGTTGTCGACCACCACACAGCCGGCAGCGGCGGCCCTGGGGCCGTAGACCTCGGATACGGAGGCGCCGGCCGAGAACAGGCCGATCCGGGCCTGGCTGAAGTCGAAGCTTTCGACGTCCAGCACGGTCAGCTCGCCGCCCCTGAACGGGATCCGCTTGCCGGCAGAACGCTGGCTGGCGAGGGCATAGACCTCGCCGACCGGAAAATCGCGCTCCTCCAGCAGTTCCAGCATGGTCTCGCCGACGGCGCCGGTGGCGCCCAGCACGGCGACGTTGTAGGTCTGGCTCATGGCAGGGTCCTCAGGCGCGCAGGGCGGCGACGATGGCATCGCCCATTTCGGGGGTGCCGACCTTGCGCGTGCCCTCGGAGTGGATGTCGGCGGTCCGGTAGCCGGCATCCAGGGCCCGGGTCACGGCCTGTTCGATGCGATCGGCGTTGGCGGCGTCGCCGAAGCTGTAGCGCAACATCATGGCCAGCGACAGGATGGTGGCGATGGGGTTGGCCAGGCCCTTGCCGGCGATGTCCGGGGCCGAGCCGTGGATGGGCTCGTACATGCCCTTGCCGTCCTTGTCCAGCGAGGCGGAGGGCAGCATGCCGATGGACCCGGTCAGCATGGCGGCGCAGTCCGAGAGAATGTCGCCAAACATGTTTTCGGTGACCATGACGTCGAACTGCTTGGGCGCACGGACCAGCTGCATGGCGGCGTTGTCGACGTACATGTGGCTGAGCTCAACGTCCGGATAATCGATGCCGACCTCGATCATGACCTCGCGCCACAGCTCGGTGCATTCCAGCACGTTGGCCTTGTCGACCGAGCAGAGCCTGCGGTTGCGCTTCTGCGCGGTCTGGAAGGCGATGTGGCCGATGCGGCGGATTTCCGACTCGCTGTAGATCAGGGTGTTGAAGCCCTCGCGCTCGCCCTGCGCGTTGGTGCGGCGCCCGCGCGGCTGGCCGAAGTAGATGCCGCCGGTCAGTTCGCGGATGATCAGGATATCGAGTCCCGCGACCACGTCCGGCTTCAGCGTGGAGGCGGCGACCAGCTGCGGATAGAGGATGGCCGGGCGCAGGTTGGCGAACAGCGCCAGTTCGGCCCGCAGGCCCAGGAGCCCGCGCTCGGGGCGCACGGAATAATCCAGCGGTTCCCACTTGGGGCCGCCGACGGCGCCCAGCAGCACCGAGTCGGCCTGCTGGCAGAGCTTCAGCGTGGCCTCGGGGAACGGGGTGCCGGTGGCGTCGTAGGCGGCGCCGCCGATCAGGGCCTGTTCGGTTTCGACGTGCAGGCCGAAGTCCTGCCGGAGCGCGTCCAGTACCTTGAGTGCCTCGGCGACGATTTCGGTGCCGATGCCGTCACCCGGCAAGACTGCGATTTTGTGGGTCATGGGTTGGAGTCCTTGTGATCTGGTTCAGGCAACGTCGGCGAACAGCCACGGTGCCTCCTTGCGGCGGCGTTCCTCGTAGGCGCGGATGGCATCGGCGTGCTGCAGGGTCAGGCCGATGTCGTCCAGGCCGTTCAGCAGGCGGTGCTTGCGGGTCGGTTCGATGTCGAAGTGAATCTTCTCCCCGTACTTGGTCGTGATCAGCTGTTTCTCGAGGTCGACTTCCAGCTGATAGCCGACGCCGTTGGCCTCCTGGAACAGATGATCGACGGTCTCGGCCGGCAGCACGATGGGCAAGAGGCCGTTCTTGAAGCAGTTGTTGTAGAAGATGTCGGCGAAGCTCGGCGCGATGATGACGCGGAAACCGTAATCCTCCAGCGCCCAGGGCGCATGCTCGCGCGAGGAGCCGCAGCCGAAGTTCTCCCGCGTCAGGAGGATGCGGGCGCGGTAGGCGCGGGGCTGGTTGAGGATGAAGTCCGGATTCAGCGGGCGGTTGCTGCAATCCATGTCCGGCTCGCCGCGATCCAGGTAGCGCCATTCGTCGAACAGGTAGACACCGAAGCCGCTGCGCTTGATCGACTTCAGGAACTGTTTCGGGATGATGGCGTCGGTGTCGATATTCGCGCGGTCCAGCGGTACGACACGGGAGCTGATGTAGCGAAACGATCTCATGACTTGGGTGTCCTCTTGCGTGGCGTGGCGGCGGCATTGGAACCGGTCTGTTTGGGCGCGGTCGGCTTGCGCGCGGGGGCGGCCGGCTGGACCGCCGGTGCGGGCGCCGGATCGGCTTCCGCGTGTGCCGTCGCGGTCCGGTCGGCGGCGATCTTTGCCAGCTGGCGGACATCGACGAAATGGCCGCTGACCGCCGCCGCCGCCGCCATGGCGGGACTCACCAGGTGGGTCCGTCCGCCGTAGCCCTGGCGGCCCTCGAAGTTGCGGTTGGAGGTGGAGGCGCAGCGTTCGCCGGCCTCCAGGCGGTCCGCGTTCATCGCCAGGCACATGGAGCAGCCCGGATCGCGCCATTCGAAGCCGGCTTCGACGAAGATGCGGTCCAGCCCCTCGGCCTCGGCCTGCCGCTTGACCGGCCCCGAGCCGGGCACCACCATGGCCAGCTTGACATTCGCGGCCACCTTGCGCCCCTGGGCAATCTCGGCCGCGGCACGCAGGTCCTCGATGCGGCCGTTGGTGCACGAGCCGATGAAGACCTTGTCGATGTGGATCTCGCGGATCGGCGTGCCGGGTTCGAGGCCCATGTAGTGCAGGGCGCGGCTTATGCTGTCGCGCTTGACGGCGTCCTTCTCCTGCTGCGGGTCGGGCACCTTGTCGCCGATGGCGACGACCATCTCCGGCGATGTGCCCCAGGTTACCTGCGGCTGGATCTCGGCGGCGTTGATTTCGATCACCGCGTCGAAGGTCGCGTCGGGGTCGCTGTGCAGGTTCATCCAGTGGTCGACCGCCCGGTCCCACGCCGCGCCGGTGGGCGCAAAGCGGCGGCCCTTGAGGTAGTCGATGGTGGTCCTGTCGACGCCGATCAGACCTGCGCGGGCACCGGCCTCGATGGCCATGTTGCAGAGGGTCATGCGGCCTTCCATGCTCAGGCCCTGGACGGCGCTGCCGGCAAACTCGATGGTGTAGCCGGTACCGCCGGCGGTGCCGATGCGGCCGATTACGGCGAGGATGATGTCCTTGGCGGTGATGCCGGGACCCAGCTGCCCGTCGATGCGCACCAGCATGCTCCTGGACTTGCGCTGCACCAGGCACTGGGTGGCCAGCGCGTGTTCGACCTCGGAGGTGCCGATGCCGAAGGCCAGCGCGCCGAAGGCGCCGTGGGTGGCGGTATGCGAGTCGCCGCAGACGATGGTCATGCCGGGCAGGGTGGCGCCCTGTTCCGGCCCCATGACGTGGACGATGCCCTGGCGCTCGTCGGCCATGTCGAATTCGAGGATGCCGAATTCCTTGCAGTTGCTGTCCAGCGCCTCGATCTGCACGCGCGCTACCGGATCGGCCACGCCCTGGTCGCGACCCTTGGTCGGCACGTTGTGGTCCGCCGTCGCCAGGTTGGCGCCCGCCCGCCAGGGCTTGCGGCCGCTCAGGCGCAGGCATTCGAAGGCCTGCGGCGAGGTTACCTCGTGCAGCAGCTGACGATCGATGTAGATGAGCGCCGAGCCATCGGGTTCGGTGCAGACCACATGGGCGTCCCACAGTTTGTCGTATAGCGTTTTACCGGCCATAGGCGTTGGGTCTCAGGTCTTGGGTGAATGGGGCGTCGATTGCGGTGCGTGGCTGTCCCCGGAATCCGGGGGCTCAGCGCAGTGCCGCAAGCAGGCGCTCGGTGATGGCTTCCACGTTGCCGATGCCGTCGATGCTGGCGAACCGGACGGCTCCCTGCGCGGCCTTCTGCTGGTAGTAACCGACCAGCGGCCGGGTCTGCTCATGGTAGATGGCGAGGCGCTTGCGCACCGTTGCCTCGCTGTCGTCGTCGCGCTGGATCAGAGGTTCGCCGGTGACATCGTCCCTGTCCGCCTCGCGCGGCGGGTTGAAGACCACATGATAGGTCCGTCCCGAGGCCGGATGTACCCGCCGGCCGCTCATGCGCGCCACGATGGTTTCGTCGTCGACCATGAATTCCACCACGTGATCGATGGCGATGCCCATGCGCTCAAGACCATCGGCCTGGGCGATGGTGCGCGGGAAGCCGTCGAGCAGGAAACCGTTGCGGCAGTCGTCGGCCTGGATGCGTTCCTTGATCAGGCCGAGGATGATGTCATCCGATACCAGGAGCCCGGCGTCCATGATCTTCTTGGCTTCCAGGCCCAGCGGCGTGCCGGCGCGGACCGCGGCGCGCAGCATGTCGCCGGTGGAAATCTGGGGGATGCCGAATTTCTCGGTGATGGCCTGGGCCTGGGTGCCTTTTCCCGAACCCGGGGCGCCCAGAAGGATGACTCGCATGACAACGCCTCCCGCGTCAAAAGTGCGCGATTTTGTCACAACTGCCTGTGAGTGTCACAGATTGGGCATTGCCCTCGGGGTCAAGCGCGATGCGGGGCCGGTGGCCGGGTTGCAGTGTCTCCAGCCGCCAGGTCGGCCACCAGGCGGGCTGCCCGGCGTGGAAGGCCAGCTCGGCGACACCGCCCGCGACCAGCGCGGAATCGATGCCGAAGTGCCACGCGCCGCGGATGTCGGTCTCGATCTGGTCGCCGATCATCACCAGGTTGCGGCTGCCGGCCCGCCGGGCGGCCTCGGCGAAGATCGGCGTTTCCGGCTTGCCCAGTGGCACGAAGCGGATGTCGGGGCGCCCCGGATAGCGCTGCCGCAGTGCCGCCTCCAGCATCAGGGCCAGGGCGCCGCAGGTAATGCCGAAACCCCGGGGTTTCGGGTAGATGAGGTCCGGGTTGGGAAGGATCAGCGGTGGCGATTCGCCGCGGTCGAACTTCTCGATCAGCCGCGACAGGACAGCATCGACGCCCTCGAGGAAGGGGAAGCCGACCTGGTCGCCGATCACCAGCGCATCGAAATCGGCGGTCGGCGGCACCGGTTCGGCGCCGGCCTGCTCGACGTAGCGAAAGGTGCCCTCCGGGCCGAGGATGCGCAGCGGCAGCCGAGCAGCCCGGCCGCCCGGAGGTAGGGTCCCAGCAGGGAACCGGCGGTGATGATCTGGGTCGGTTGGAGGTCGAGGCCGAAGCGCCGGTAGCGCTCGGCGGCGACTTCCGGCAGGCGCGCCGCCGAGTTGGTGACCACGTAGAACGGCTTGCCCGCCTGCCGCAGCCAGCGCAGCAGCTCCACGGCGCCAGGCAGGGGGCCGTCGGCATGGACCAGCACGCCATAGGCGTCGAACAGCAGGGCCTGATAGCGATCGCTCAGGGCTTCGACGGTGGTAACGGGAACATCGCGCATCATGGGGCGGTGGCAGGTTCGGTGTCGGGATGGCGGCGCGGGCGCTACACTCGCATGGTACGCACAGGGAGATCCGCATGAACCGCAACCTCAACCACTTGGCCACGCAGATCGGGGATTTCTGGGACCGGGGAATCCTACCGGCGCTGACCGAATACATCAAAATTCCGTGCAAGTCGGTGCATTTCGATCCCGACTGGGCGACGAACGGCCATCTGCAGGCGGCGCGCCGCCTGGCGGTCGAGTGGCTGCGGCGGCATGCCCTGCCGGGGGCCATCGTGCACGACCTCGAACTGCCCGGGCGGACGCCGCTGATCCTGGTCGATGTGCCGGGTACCGGCGAGGAAACGGTGCTCATCTACGGGCATCTCGACAAGCAGCCGGAAATGGAGGGCTGGCATCCGGGGCTGGGGCCTTGGCAGCCGGTTCTTCGCGAGGGACGGCTGTATGGCCGTGGCGGCGCCGACGATGGCTATGCGCTGTTCGCGGCGGTGGCGGCGCTGCAGGCCCTGGCCGGCTGCCGCCTGCCGCGCGTCGTCATCCTGATCGAGTTCTCCGAGGAAAGCGGTTCGCCAGACCTGCCGGCCTATCTCGAAGCCCATGGCCACCTGATCGGCCGGCCGGACCTGGTGATTGCCCTCGATTCCGGCGCCGGCGATTACGAGCGGCTGTGGTCGACGACCTCGCTGCGCGGCATGGTCAACGCTGTCGTCGATGTCCGGGTGCTGACGGAAAGCGCGCATTCCGGCATGGCCAGCGGCATCGTGCCGTCCTCCCTGCGGATCCTGCGGCGGCTGCTCGACCGCATCGAGGATCCGCAGACCGGCGAGATCCGCCTGCCCGAGCTCAGGGCCGCGATTCCGGCGCAGCGGGTACGGCAGGCCCAGGCCGCGGCCGATATCCTGCAGGACCGGTTGCTGCAAAGCTTCAGCATCGTGCCGGGGCTACAGGCCGCCTGCGAGGCCCCGGTCGAGCAACTGCTCAACAATACCTGGCGACCGACGCTGAGCGTGGTCGGACAGGACGGGCTGCCCCCGCTGCGGTCCGCCGGCAATGTCTTGCGTGCCCACACGGCGTTCAAGCTGTCGCTGCGCCTGCCGCCGACCGTCAACGCACATGCGGCCGAGCAGGCCCTGCGACGCGCCTTGACGGCCGATCCACCCTACGGCGCCCACGTCGCCGTGAGCTTCGAGCAGTCCAGCACCGGCTGGAACGCGCCACCGCTGGCGCCCTGGCTGGAAAGCCTGACCGCGGAGGCGTCGCGGCAGTTTTACGGGCAGGATGCCGTGCACGTGGGGCTGGGCGCCAGCATTCCCTTCATGAGCCTGCTCGGCGAGCGGTTTCCCGAGGCGCAGTTCCTGATCACCGGCGTTCTCGGCCCGCTCAGCAATGCGCACGGGCCCAACGAATGCCTGCACATTCCCTATGCCAAGCGGCTGACCTGCTGCGTGGCGCATATCCTCGCGCGGCTGGGCGACGAGGGCATCCCCGGCTGACGCTTGCGCGATCCTGGGTGGCGTGGGTGGCGTGGGTGGCGTGGCGGTCGGGCCCGATGGCGGCAGTCCCCGCCGGCCCGGCTGCCGACGGCACTGCCGCAGTTCTCAGCAACCGGTTTGAATGGTATTTTTCCAGACTTGCTCTTGCGGGAATCGTACAGCGACACGCCCGCGTCCGCCTGCCAACGCCATGTCATTCCATGAACAATCCTGCCTACCCGACCATCGCCGGACACGCCCAGCTCAAGAGGCTGCGCAATGCCCTGGCCATCATGCATTGCCGGCGCCTGCTGTCCACCTTCCAGAAGGAAGCCGAAGGCACGATTTCCCATGACCAGGCCAAGCGGGTCACCTACCTGACCGAGCTGTTTTCGCGCATCCATCGCGAGATCTTCCAGGACTGGAAGGATCAGGCGATCACCGGCGACCGGCCCGGCACCATGGCCGATGCGGAAAAGCGCAAGCGCTTCCGCGAGGCCATCGAGAGCCTGGTGCTGAACGAGGATGAGAACAAGGATACGGCCCTGTTCGACAACAATGGCTTCGTCATCCGCACCTCCAACATCGCCGAGCGGCTGGCGCGGTTCTACCACACCATGCGCACCATCAAGCCGTTCGGCTATGGCAACAAGCTGACGCTGGATTTCTTCATGATCGCGCTCAGCAACCTGCCGGCCTTCAGCAGCGTCTATGAGCAGGGCCTGGATTTTCGCCGCATCGACGCCCGCGATGCGGCGGTCCTGCACGATTACAACACTCCGCTGGAGGATGTGACCCGGGCCATCCGTCATGCCATGGACCCGACCCGCGCGCGGTCGCTGGAAAACGCGCCGAACGGCTATGGCAAGTGGCCGGAACAGAAGGCCTTCGTGTTCGGCATGCCCTTCCTGCGTCACCGGACGCCGGATGGCATCGATTGCCTGGTCACGGTCAATGGTGGTCTGGTCCCCCTTTCCAGCCTGCGCGAGGAACTGATCCCTCTCGGCATCCACTTCGCCGATTACCCCCTGTCCCTCTCCGAGCAGGTCATCGGCTATCTGCCGGGCACCGAAAGCCTGCGCGACCGGCGCGAGATCGACGGCATCCCCATCGGGCCCAACGGCGAGGCGCCGCTGTTCTGTCTGGACGTCAACATCCTGACGGGACTGCGCTCGCCCAGCCATACCGAGTTCGTGGAACTGCTCCATGAATGCACTGGCGAGAAGACCCCGGTGTTCACGCTGGCCAACAACCCGGGATTGCGCGACCGCCTGATCGAGGCCGCCGACGGCGACGAGCGACTGCGCCGCACGGTCGAGATCGCCTTCGAGCGGCTCAGCAACATCGCCAGCAAGCTGGACCGCGTCAAGGCGTCCATCTTCAGTGGCAAGACACCGGCGGAAACGCCGATCCTGTTTCTCTGCATGGGCGGCGCCGGTGCCGGCAAGACGGCCGTGGAGGAAATCGCCCGCTCCCGCTGCGGCGACAATTTCGTCGTTGCCTCGCTGGACGAATTTCGCAAGCAGAGCGATCTCTACCTGGTCCTGACGGCGGCCAACCATCACAGCGACGACTACATCTACGTGGAGCCGTTTGCCAACAGCCTGCGTGACTGGGTCGCGAGCCAGGCGCGGCAGGACCGCATCAATCTGCTCTACGATGGCACCAGCATTCCCTACATCCCGCGCTACTCGGGCATCGTCGACAACTTCAAGGCGGCCGGCTTCAAGACCCTGATCGCCGCCGTCGACGCCTTCATCGTCAAGCCGCGCGGACGCGAGGACGAACTGCCGCGCGAGGCCGCCATCGGCAGCGTCAAGCACCGTTTCGAGAAGACCGGCCGCGCCCTGCCCTGGGTCGTCGCGGTCGACAAGCACATACGGGCGCCCGGCGCCTTCCTCGATGCGCTGGAGCACACGGCGCTGGACAAACTGTCGCTGTTCGCCAACGACGGCGAGATGGACCGCCATTACCTGGTCGCCGAGACCTTCGCGTTCTCCGGCGAGGAGGTACGTTCGCTCCAGGACGCGCAGCGCGAGGGCCGGTTGGCCGACTTCCTGCGAGGGCTGATCCGCACGCGGCCGGGTTCCATCCTCGGCAGCCTGGCCGGCGGCGACGATGCCCGCCTGCAGGAGCTGATCGCCCGCATTCCGGCCTGGAGCGAGGCCAATGTGGGCTACCAGGTCTACAGCTACCAGAGCGAGCACCGCGTGCTGGCGGTCTACAACGTTCGCCGCATGGTGGATTTTCTCGAGAAGGGGCAACTCAACCCGAACGCCTCCGGGGAGGAGGGCCTGCTGCACAAGCATGCCTCCCTGTCCTTCCACATCGACCCGCGCACGCCCGAGCCCTGGATCATCCGCCTGCAGGATTCCTCCACCGCCAAGAGCTAACGGCGTGATCGACTGAACCGGCTCGGGCAGGCGATGGGGGTCGCGTCAACCCGGCAGGTGCGGATCGGGTCGGCCGGTGGGAACTTTTCCAGGTCGAACGGATACGCGAGCGTGGTTTTTTATTGAGCTCCCGGTCATTTTTGAGTACCCTGCCGAGGTTTTTTGCGGTCGTGCACGGTCTGTTAACTCAGGTTCAACACATCTGGCAAGCGCGCTGAGCGGGGTCGCGCAGGGGGTGGACGCGCGCCCGTTGGCATGCCGCAAAGCACCGGGCTGCGTCCGGCAAGACAAATTCAAAATAACTACAGAGAGGTAGACATCGTGTTGCAAGCTAATGCATCAGTGACCATCGCATTGCTGATGGGACTGGCCGGGGTATGGTACGTGCTCTGGCAATTCAAGCGCGTGCTCAGTTGCGACCAAGGCAACGACACCATGCGCAACATCGCCCTAGCCATCCAGGAGGGTGCATCCGCATTCCTGAACCGGGAATACCGGGTGCTCGGCATGTTCGTCGCCGTCGTCGCCATCGTCATCACCGTCTTCCTGCAATGGCAGACCGCGCTGTCGTTCATCATCGGCGCCATCGCCTCGGCCGGCGCCGGCTACCTCGGCATGTACGTGGCGGTACGCGCCAACGTGCGCACCGCGGCGGCGGCCAGCAAGGGCCTGCACGAAGGTCTGCGGGTGGCTTTCGGCAGCGGCGCCATCATGGGCATGTCGGTGGTCAGCTTCAGCCTCTTGGGCATGACCCTGCTGTTCCTGTACTTTAACGGCGATCCCAACCAGATGACCTACATCACCGGCTTCGGCTTCGGCGCCAGCAGCATCGCGCTGTTCGCCCGTGTCGGTGGCGGCATCTACACCAAGGCCGCCGATGTCGGCGCCGACCTGGTGGGCAAGGTCGAGCAGGGCATCCCCGAGGATGATCCCCGCAATCCGGCGGTCATTGCCGACAACGTCGGCGACAACGTTGGCGATGTCGCCGGCATGGGCGCCGACCTGTTCGAGAGCTACAGCGGCTCCATCATCGCCGCCGCCGCCCTAGGCGCGAGCCTGGGCGCCAATGCCATGGCCTTCATCGGTCTGCCGTTCCTGGTTGCCGCGGTCGGCGTCGTCGCTTCGCTGTTCGGCATCTACATGGTCATCGGCGGCGACGAAGCCATCAAGCTGCCGGCCTGCTTGACCAAGCACATCGACAAGTACGTCCACAAGATCGACGAGAACGCTAGCCTGGAAGACCTGCTGCACGCCCTGCGCCGCTCGGTCTGGGGTGCATCCGTGGTGATCCTGGGCCTGTCGCTGGCCGCGGTGCTGCTGACCGGCGTGAGCTTCAACTACTGGCTGGTGATCCTGGTCGGTCTGGTGGCGGGCAACGGTATCGCCTACGTGACCGAGTACTACACCTCCTACACCGAGAAACCGGTCAAGTCGATTTCCAACGCCTGCCAGACCGGCGCCGCCACCACCATCATCCAGGGCACCGCCGTCGGTATGATGAGTACCGCCATTCCGGTCTTGATCACCGCCGTCGCCATCCTGCTGAGCATCTGGCTGGGCATGAAGGCCGATGGCAGCATCACTGCCGGCCTCTATGCCGTCGCTCTGGCCGGTGTCGGCATGCTCAGCACCCTGGGCGTGACCCTCGCGACAGACGCCTATGGTCCCGTGGCCGACAACGCCGGCGGCATCGCCGAGATGAGCCATCTGCCCAAGGAAGTCCGCGAGCGTACCGACGCCCTCGACAGCCTCGGCAACACCACGGCTGCCACCGGCAAGGGCTTTGCCATCGGTTCCGCGGTACTGACCGCGCTGGCTCTGCTGGCCGCCTATGTCACCGCCGCCAAGGTGGAGTCGCTCAATATCCTCAGCCCGACCATGCTGCCGGGCATCCTGATCGGCGCGATGATGCCGTACTTCTTCTCGGCGCTCACCATGACCGCCGTGGGCAAGGCCGCGCATGACATCGTTCTCGAGGTACGCCGTCAGTTCAAGGAAATTCCTGGCATCATGGAAGGCACCGGCAAGCCCGACTATGCCGCCTGCGTGGGCATCAGCACCGAGGGCGCCCTGAAGCAGATGATGCTGCCCGGCGCCCTGGCGGTCATCGTGCCGCTGGCGGTGGGCATGATCCTTGGCAAGGAAGCGCTGGCTGGCCTGCTGGTCGGCACCACCGCTTCCGGCTTCCTGCTGGCGGTCATGATGGCCAATGCCGGTGGCGCCTGGGACAACGCCAAGAAGTGGATCGAGACCGGCGAGTATGGCGGCAAGGGCTCCGACGCCCACAAGGCGGCCGTGGTCGGCGATACCGTTGGCGACCCCTTCAAGGACACCTCCGGTCCGTCGCTGAACATCCTGATCAAGCTGATGAGCATCGTCAGCCTGGTGTTCGCATCCGCCTTCGGCTCGGGCTGGTTCAGCTTCTGAGCCCCGGTCGGCCGTCGGGGCGCTTCGCGCGCCTCCGGCGGCCGGCTTGCCGGGTGTCCGGGCATCCCTAGGATGCCCACCGGATTTCCCGTCCCTCGCCAGGGGGGCGGGAAATTTTCGTTTCCAGCCTATTCCCAGCCCTCAGCGGCCCTCGCGCCGACTCGCACGGCCCGCGCGGCCGATCGCCTTTGACCTCACGAGCCATCGACCATGTCTGCATCCGCGAAAGCCAAAACCTATTTCCTGGAGCCCAACCGGGATTACCGTACCGATAGCCTGCGCAAGGGCGCGGCGTTCTCCGAGGAGGAGATACGCCTCGATACCGCCAAGCATTACGACGACTGCTACTGGGACTACCGTACCGCCTGGTTCGACAACGAGAACCTGGCCCTGCATTACGGCTACTGGGAAGAAGGCATCAGGACCCACAGCCAGGCCCTGCTGAACAAGAACCGCATCATGGCTGTCACCGCCGGCATCCAGCCCACCGACCATGTGCTGGATGCCGGCTGCGGCATCGGCGGCAGCTCCATCTGGCTGGCCAAGCACATCGGCTGCCGGGCCACTGGCATCACCGTCAGTGCCGAGCAGGTGCGCCACGCGCGTCGCAATGCCGAACGCCATGGTGTGGCCGACAGGGTGCACTTCGAGGTTGCCGACTTTCTCAAGACGCCATTTCCGGACGAGTCATTCGACGTGGTCTGGGCCGTCGAAAGCAGCTGCTATGCCGTGGACAAGCGCGACTTCTTTCGCGAGGCCTACCGGCTGCTGAAGAAGGGTGGCACGCTGATCGCCTGCGATGGCTACGCCACGCGGCGGGATTTCGACGAGGAGGAGTGGCAGGCCGTCATGGACTGCCTCAACGGCTGGGCCGTGCCGAACCTCGCCAGCGTCGAGGAATTCCAGGCGGGTCTGGAGGAATGCGGATTCCGGGACGTGCAGGTTACCGAGGCAACCCAGGAAACCCTGCCCTCGGCCCGCCGCATGTATCTGACGGCGCTCTGGACCTACCCGATGCAGACGCTGATGCAGGTGCTGGGCCTGCGCAAGAAGGCGCAGACCGCCAACTTCAAGGTCGCGCTGGCGCAATGGAAGGTTTTCCATGGCGGCTTGGTGCGCTATTGCCTGTTCCGGGCCACCAAGCCGGCCTGAGCCGGTGGCCCGGGGAGGCGCGGCGTCGCCTACTTGATGAAGCGCAGCCGGTTGGCGTTGGTGACGACGGTCACGGATGACATCGCCATTGCCGCGCCGGCGATCATCGGGTTCAGCAGCAGGCCGAACAGCGGGTACAGCAGCCCGGCGGCGACCGGAATGGCCAGCACGTTGTAGATGAAAGCGCCCAGGAGATTCTGCTTGATGTTGCGGACAGTGGCGCGCGACAGCCGGATGGCTTCCGGCACTTTGGTCAGCGAGCCGCTCATCAGCACCACGTCGCCGCTTTCGATGGCGATGTCGGTGCCCGTGCCGATGGCGAAACCGACGTTCGCCTGCGCCAGGGCCGGCGCATCGTTGATGCCGTCGCCGACCATGCCCACGGCCTCGCCCTGCGTCTGCAGGGCCTTGACGACGGCGGCCTTGTCCTGCGGCAGCACCTGCGCGCGGACCTCGTCGATGCCCGCCTCGCGGGCGATGGCCCTGGCCGTGATCTCGTTGTCGCCGGTCACCATCAGCAGGCGGATGCCCAGTTCGCGCAGGGCGGCGATGGCGGCGCGCGAATCCGGCTTGATCGGGTCGGCGACCGACAAAAGGCCCACCGCCCGGCCATCGACTGCCAGCATCACCGGCGTCTGACCTGCCGCGGCCAGCTCATCGAGCCGCTTTGTCAGGCTGCCGCCCGCGATGCCTGCGTTCGTCATCAGCGGCAGGTTGCCGAGCAGCACGGCCTTGCCCTCGATCTCGCCACGCACGCCGTGTCCCGCCAGCGCGCCAAAGCCGGCCACCGGCAGCAGTGTGGTCTGGCGCTCTGCGGCGCCGGCCAGGATGGCGGCGGCCAGCGGATGCTCGGACCCCTGCTCCAGGCTGGCCGCCCATTGCAGGACGCTTGCCTCGGTCCAGTCCCCACTGGCTTCGATGCGCACCAGCCGCGGCTTGCCTTCGGTGACGGTGCCGGTCTTGTCCAGCACCAGGGTGGTCAGTCCCCCCGCGCTTTGCAGCGCGTCGCCCTGGCGGATCAGGATCCCGGCCTGGGCCGCCCGGCCGACCGCCACCATGATGGAGATCGGCGTCGCCAGCCCGAGCGCGCAGGGGCAGGCGATGACCAGGACGGTCATGGCGGTCACGAAGGCGTAGCCGGAAGCCGGGGCCGGGCCGAGGTTCCACCAGACCAGGAAGGTCAGCGCGGAAATCGCCACCACCACCGGCACGAACACGGCGGCAATCCGGTCGACCAGCCGCGCGATCTCGGGTTTGCTGGCCTGGGCGTTGCGGACACTGGCGATGATCTGCGCCAGCACCGTGTCGCGGCCGATACGGGTGGCCTTGAAGAGGAACGAACCGGTCTGGTTCAGAGTGCCGCAGACAACCTCGTCGCCGGGATTCTTTTCCACCGGCATCGGCTCGCCGGTCAGCATCGACTCGTCGACGCTGGAATGGCCCTCGATGACTTCGCCATCGACGGGAATCTTTTCCCCCGGCCTGACCCGCAGCACCTCGTCGAGACCGACCTCGGCGATGGCGATGTCCATTTCCTGCCCGTCGCGGATGACCCGGGCGGTGCGCGGCTGCAGGCCGATGAGGGCACGGATTGCCGAGGAGGTGCGACCCCGGGCGCGCATTTCCAGCGCGCCGCCCAGGTTGATGAACGCCAGGATGGTGACGGCTGCCTCGAAGTAGGCGTGACGGCTCATCGGCGGCAGGCTGTCGGAGAAGATGATGGCGGCGGTGGAGTAGAACCAGGCGGCACCGGTGCCGAGGGCGATCAAGGTATCCATGTTGGCCTGGCGATGTTCCAGGCTCTTGATGGCGCCACGGAAGAAATGCCCACCTGAGTAGCGCATGACCGCGAAGGTCAGCGCCGAGATCACGATCCAGAACAGCCCCGCCAGCGGTTCGCCGAGCATCGGCAGCCAGTGGAAATGCTCGGCCACCATCAGCGGGACGCCGAGCAGGGCGGCGACGCCGGCCTTGTGCAGCAGTTCCCGGTAACGGTCCATCTCGAGGTGCTCCTGCGCCGCCGGGTCTTCCAGGCCCTCCATGACCGCGCCGTCATAGCCGGCATCCTGCAGGGCCTTTTTCAGGGTTTCCGGCGCGACCTGGCCACGCACCAGCGCGGTATGATCGGCGAAACTGACATCCGCCGCGTCCACGCCGGGCGTGTTGCGCAGGGCGGTTTCCACCGCCTCGACGCAGCCGGCGCAGCGCATGCCGGCGATGGACAGGCGGATGGGTTTGGCGATATCGACGGTGGGGGACGACATAAGGGAATCCTCCGGCGCGGTGGGCGGGCGGCGTTCGGCCCGGTGTAGGCTAGACCCGGGACTATAAAACAAAAGCGGGCTGCCTGGCGCATGACCATCGTTCGGCCAGCGGTTGCAGGGCTTGAGCCGGCTGGGGTTAGAGTTGAAGGCGGGCAATCGTTATACTCTTCAAGTTTTTATCCTGATGCGACAACCACTGTCCCGGACGAGATGCACTTTGCCGACTCATCCGCCCTTGCCATGGCCGATCCGGCCCTGCGGTCTGCTTGATCGCTCCGCCTGCCTGACGCCCACCTCATCGAGAACCGCAACTTGACTGCCAAGACACCCGGAAAAGCCAAGCTCAAGGATCCGTTCGCCGAACGCGAGGCCAGCAAGTACGAACGCCCCATTCCCAGTCGGGAGCTGATCCTGGAGGTGATGAAACAGCAGGGCGTGCCCCTGGCGGGCGAGGAGGTGGCGGGTTTCCTGGAGATCACGGAACCCGATGATCTGGAATCGCTGCGTCGCCGCCTGAATGCGATGGAGCGCGATGGTCAGCTGCTCCGCAACCGGCGCGACCGCTACTGCGTCGTCAACCAGACCGATCTCATCGCCGGCCGGGTCATCGCCCACCCCGATGGCTTCGGTTTCCTGCGCCCGGACGATGGCGGCGAGGACCTCTACCTTTCCTCCAAGGAAATGCGCGCCCTGATGCACGACGACCGGGCGCTGGTCTGCGTGCGCGGGGTCGATCGTCGCGGACGCCGCGAGGGCAGCGTGCTGCAGGTGCTGGAGCGCAAGACCCACCGCATTGTTGGCCGCCTGCACGAGGAGCGTGGCATCTATTTCGTGGTGCCCGACAGCAAGTACATTACCCACGATTTCCTGATTCCCGCCGAATCGCTGGCGAATGCCGTACCCGGCCAGATCGTGGTGGTCGAGGTCATCGAGCAGCCCAGTCGCAAGCGCGACCCCATCGGGTGCATCACCCATGTGCTGGGCGAGCATATGGCGCCGGGCATGGAGATCGAGGTCGCCATCCACAGCTACGATCTGCCCAGCGAGTGGCCGGAGCCGGTGCAGGCCGAGATTCGGCACCTGGGCGAGGAAATTCCCGAGGCGGCCCGCGCGGACCGCGAGGATATCCGGCACCTGCCGCTGATGACCATCGACGGCGAGGACGCGCGGGATTTCGACGATGCGGTTTACTGCGAGCCTGCGGCCAAGGGCTGGAAGCTGCTGGTGGCGATCGCCGACGTTTCCTATTACGTCAGGCCGGATACCGCCCTGGATCAGGAAGCCCAGCGGCGGGGCACATCGGTCTACTTCCCCAACCGGGTGATACCCATGTTGCCGGAGGTGCTGTCCAATGGCCTGTGCTCCCTGAATCCACAGGTCGACCGGTTGTGCATGGTCTGCGAGATGAGCATCGGCCGCGACGGCACCCTGCTGCGTTCGCGCTTCTTCCAGGGGCTGATGAATTCCCATGCCCGGCTGACCTACACCGAGGTGGCGGCGATCCTGGCCGGCGAGAAAGCGCCGCGCCGCCGCTACCGTACCCTGATTCCGCACATCGAGGAGCTGCACGCGCTCTACCGTGCCCTGCGGCGGGCCCGCGAGGACCGTGCCGCCATCGACTTCGAGACCCAGGAGTCGCGCATCGTCTTCGGCGAGGGCAAGAAGATCGAGAAGATCATTCCGGTCGTGCGCAACGACGCCCACAAGCTGATCGAGGAATGCATGCTGGCCGCCAACACGGCGGCGGCCCGCTTCCTGGAGCGGCACAAGCTGCCCCATCTGGTGCGCATTCACGAAGGGCCCGGCGCCGAGCGGCTGGCCGATCTGCGCACGCTGCTGGGGCGGCTGGGCCTGAATCTGGGTGGCGCCGAAAAACCGGAGCCACGGGATTATTGCCGCCTGATCGAGGAGATCGCCGGACGCCCGGACGAGCACCTGATCCAGACCGTGCTGCTGCGCTCCATGGCGCAGGCCGTCTACAGCCCGGAGCAGAAGGGCCACTTCGGCCTGGCCCTGGACATGTACACCCATTTCACCTCGCCGATCCGCCGCTATCCGGATCTGCTGGTGCACCGCGCCATCCGTCATGCCATCGAGGGCAAGAAGCGCGGCGCGTTCCCCTACGGCACCAATGACATGGCCCAGCTGGGCGAGCACTGCTCCTTCACCGAGCGGCGGGCCGACGAGGCGACGCGCAACGTCGTCGCCTGGCTCAAGTGTGAGTACATGCTCGACAAGCTGGGCGAGGCATTCGACGGGGTCATCTCGTCGGTGACGGCGTTCGGGCTGTTCGTGGAACTGAAGGACATCTTCATCGAGGGGCTGGTGCATGTCGCCAGCCTGGACAAGGATTTCTTCCACTATGATCCCGCCGGCCTCAGCCTCAAGGGCGAGCGGACCGGCATCACCTATCGCATGGGCGACGTGGTCAAGGTCGTGGTGGCGCGCGTCAATCTGGACGACCGCAAGATCGATCTCGAGATCGTCAAGGCGCCCGAGCCGAAGCCGTCTGCCGCAGGGCCCCGCAAGAAGCGGAAGCGGTCCCGTTCATGAAGGCGCGCCGGCGGGTCGCCGGGCTGCATGCGGTCGAGGCGGCCCTGCTGCGCCATCCCGAGCGTATCCTCGCCGCCTGGGTCGACGCCGACCGGGTCGACCGCCGCCTGAGCGCCGTCACCGATGCACTGGGGCGGCTGGGCATCCGGCCACAGGCGGCGCACAGGGGCCGGCTGGATGCCTTGGCCGAGGGGCAGGCGCACCAAGGCGTGGTGATCGAGATGACCCTGCCCGCGGAACTGGACGAGCATGCGTTGCAAACGGCGCTGGAGGCGCCGGGGCCTGCGCCCCTGTTCCTGGTGCTGGATCATGTCCAGGATCCGCACAACCTGGGGGCCTGCCTCAGGACCGCCGATGCGGCCGGTGTGCAGGGTGTGGTGCTGACCCGGGACCAGGCGGCCGGCATCACGCCAGTGGTGGCCAAGGTCGCCAGTGGTGCCGCCGAGACCATGCCGATCTATCGGGTGACGAATCTGGCGAGAACCCTGGGCTGGTTCAGGGAGGCCGGGCTGTGGCTGGTGGGGGCCGCCGGGGAGGCGGAACGGACGGTCTACGAGGTGGATCTTGCCCTGCCGCTGGTGCTGGTCATGGGAGCGGAAGGCAAGGGCCTGCGGCGCCTGACCCGCGAACGGTGCGATTGGCTGGTGCGGATACCGATGTCGGGCACGGTCGAGAGCCTGAATGTCTCGGTCGCAACCGGCATCCTGCTGTTCGAGGCGGTCCGGCAACGGCGGCAATAGGTTTCGCCAGACGGCGGCGGATCATCAGCCACCGGCAGGTCCGGCCTGGCTGAGATCGATCTCGAGCCCGGGCCCGGGCCTGTCCGGCACGAAGCCCCGCTTGACCATGACGACGTTGAGAGCCAGCAGCGGCAGCAATATCAGCGCCGACATCACCGCAAGCTGGGTGAGTCGCCGCGCGAGATGCCGGGGGTGCAGATTGATCCAGCTCCAGATATAGATTTCCAGCAGCATGATGTTATGTCCTTGACCCGTTCATGACCTTTCCCTTGACAAAGGTGAGCCCTTGGAAGGCGCGCATGCTCCAGGGTTCCCCCGCAACCGCAGACAGTTTTTGACGCCGAGACCATGACCAAGCCTCTCAACGATACGGTACGCCCCCTGCGGTGGAACGATGACAGCCTGCAGGTGCTGGATCAGCGTCGGTTGCCCGAGACGCTGACGTATCTCATCTGCCGGTCGGCAAACGAGGTGGCCGATGCCATCCGGGATATGGCCGTGCGCGGCGCCCCCGCCATCGGCATTGCCGCTGCCTATGGCGTGGTGCTGGCGGCCCGGGCGCGATGGCGGCAGAACCCCGAGACCTGGCGCGTCGCCATCGAGGCGGATCTGGCCACGCTGGCAAGGTCGCGCCCCACGGCAGTGAATCTTTTCTGGGCGCTGGATCGCATGCGCGAGATCCTGTCCCGACCCACGCAAGATCCCCTGCAGGCCCTGCTTGATGCGGCGAGTGCGATTCACGAGGCGGATATCGAGGCCAATCGCGTCATGGGTGCATGGGGCGCGGCGCAAGTGCAGGATGCCACCGGCTTGCTGACGCACTGCAATACCGGCTCGCTGGCGACGGGCGGCTACGGCACGGCATTGGGCGTCATCCGCAGCGCTTGGGCACAAGGCGGCAAGGCCATCTTCGCCACCGAGACCCGCCCCTGGAACCAAGGCGCGCGGCTGACCGCCTGGGAGCTCAACCAGGATGGCATTCCCGCCACGCTGATCGCGGATTTGGCCGCTGCGCTGCTGATGCGTTCGGGCAAGGTGCAGTGGGTCATCGTCGGAGCCGACCGGATTGCCGCCAACGGCGATACCGCCAACAAAATCGGAACCTATGCCCTGGCGGTCGCCGCCCGGCAGCACGGGGTCCGCTTCATGGTGGTGGCGCCGATGTCCACCATCGACTGGGACACGGCGGTTGGCGAGGCCATCGAGATCGAGGAGCGCGACAGCCGGGAGCTGTTGCCGCCCACCTACCTGGCGCCGGGCAGCGTGATCCGTGCCTGGAATCCCGTTTTCGATGTCACCCCCGCCAGCCTGATCGATGTCCTGGTCACCGAACGTGGCATCGTCCGCCAGCCATCGATCGAGAGCATGCGGGCCTTGCGTCCGTCGCCGGCGGCCTGACCCGATCTGCCGGGGCGCACGTCACAGCCACATTCATTACTTGATCAGGACCTCAGATGCTAGATTCGAAATTGATCCGCACGGAGCTGGAGCAGGTGGAGGCGCAGCTCGCGCGTCGCGGCTTCCGGCTGGATACCGCCGCTTTCCGCGAGCTCGAGGAGCGTCGCCGCGAGGTGCAGCAGAAGACCCAGTCCCTGCAGAGCGAACGCAACAGCCGGTCGAAGCTGATCGGTCAGGCCAAGGCGCGCGGCGAGGACATCGAGCCGCTGCTGGCCGAGATGCAGGGCTTTGGCGATGAGCTGAAGCGCATGGAGGCAGCGCTCGACGAGATTCAGACGTCGCTCGAGGATCTGCTGCTGGGCGTTCCCAACCTTCTTGACGCTGACGTGCCCGACGGGCGCAGCGAGGAGGACAATCGGGAAGTGCATCGCTGGGGCGAACCGCGTGTTTTCGATTTCGAGCCCAAGGATCATGTCGAGTTGGGCGGCACCCTGGGACTGATGGATTTCGAGCTGGCGGCCAGGATAGCCGGTGCGCGCTTCGTGACCCTGTTCGGGCCCCTGTGTCGGTTGCAGCGCGCGCTGGTGCAGTTCATGCTCGATCTGCATGTGGGGGAGCATGGCTATACGGAGACCTACGTGCCGTTCATGGTCAATGCCGACAGTCTTCGCGGCACCGGCCAGCTGCCCAAGTTCGAGACCGACCTTTTCCGGCTGGCCACGGAACCGCCCTATTACCTGATTCCGACGGCCGAGGTACCGGTGACCAACCTGGTGCGCGGCGACATCGTCGAAGCCGGCGCCATGCCGCTCAAGTATGTCTGTCACACCCCCTGCTTCCGCAGCGAGGCCGGTTCCTATGGCAAGGACACGCGGGGCATGATCCGGCAGCACCAGTTCGAGAAGGTCGAGCTGGTGCAGATCGTGCCGCCGGAAACCTCCGCCGAGGCGCACGAGGCCCTGACCGGACATGCGGAAGCGGTGTTGCAGCGGCTGGGTTTGCCGTTCCGGCGCGTGTTGCTGTGCGCGGGCGATACCGGTTTTTCCTCGGCCAAGACCTACGATCTGGAGGTCTGGCTGCCGGGGCAGGGCGCCTACCGAGAGATTTCCTCGTGCAGCAATTTCCGCGATTTCCAGGCGCGACGCTTGCAGGCGCGCTGGCGCAATCCCGAGACTGGCAAGCCGGAGCTGGTGCATACCCTGAATGGTTCGGGGCTGGCCGTGGGACGCACCCTGATCGCCATCGTCGAGAACTGTCAGGAGGCCGATGGGCGCATTCGGGTGCCGGATGTTCTGCGTGCCTACATGGGTGGTCTGGAGTTCATCGGATGACGGCCGGCCGGCAGGACGGGATTGAATCGCCAGCGGCATCGTTCGCGGGCGGCGGCGGGGCCCATGCGCTGGAGCTGGCGCTGGTGGATCAGCTCGGGTTCCCGCTCTCGGCACTGGTTTCCGGGGACAGCGATGAGGCTGGGTTCGCCACCCGGGCGATCCTGCTGGACCAGCGGCGTCAGCTGTTGAGCCAGGCCAGCCTCGAGCGGGTGCTGCGCCGTGCGGTGACAGCCGCGGATTCGCGACAGACGGGTCCGGCTGTCGATGCCGGGTGGATGAGCCGTTTCCTGGAGGGTGCCCGCAGCGCGACCACGGACAGCGAGGTCGAGGCCTGGTCGGGCCTGCTGCTGTCGGAATGCACCGAGGCTGGCAGCATCGGTCGCCGCACCCTGGGGTTCCTGGCGGAAATGGAAGGCTGGGAGGTCGATGCGTTCCGTGATTATTGCGCGTTTGCCTTTGCCTTCGAGAGCGGCTGGCGGTTCATGTTCGACCAGGATTTTGCCCGCCGGGAAATGTGGGCCTATGGGCGGGAAATCGATCTCACCTCGCACTGGATTCACATCGGTCTGCTGGCGCAGGAGAGCGGCAGTATCCAGGCTGGCGCCGGCCAGGGGCTCAGGATTCGCTATGGTGATCGGATCTGGGCCTTGGCTAAGGCCCGGCAGGGCACTGGCGAGACGGACGCGCCATCCGAGCCTGCGGGCATCGCCTACCGCCGGTTCACCCCCATCGGCCAGCAGATCGCCGGGGCCTTCAGGACCAAGGTGTTTACCGGCTACGCCCGCAACCTCGTGGCGACCCTGAATGCCCGGTTCGAGGTCGAGTGGGCTGCCGTTGAGCCCATCGAGAATTCTTGATCGAAATACCCGGAATATCGATAATCGAGGGTCTGCACAGTCAACCAGCGGATGCCACCCATGAGCGAAGAAACCATTCGATTCACCGACAGCGCGGCCAGCAAGGTCAGCGAACTCCTTGCCGAGGAGGACAATCAGGATCTCAAGCTCCGTGTCTATGTCACGGGCGGCGGTTGCTCGGGCTTTCAGTACGGCTTCACCTTCGATGAGGAGGTCAACGATGATGACACCCGCATCGAGAAGAACGGCGTGACCGTGCTGATCGATGCCATGAGCGTCCAATACCTCGGGGGCGCCGAGATCGACTATACCGAGGGGTTGTCCGGATCCCAGTTCGTGATCCGCAATCCCAATGCTTCCACCACCTGCGGCTGCGGATCGTCCTTCTCGGTCTGATCCTGGCCGCCCGAGCCGATGGCAGGCCCGGCGACTCCGGTCGACCGGGCCTTTTCGTAACGTTCTTCTTCCCGCCCCGGGCGTGCCCGGAACGACAGCATCAGGATCTACCCTATGAACACTGCCGCCACCATTGATGAAGCGCTGGATATCCTTCGGCGCGGAGCCGCCGAACTCATTCCCGAGCACCAGCTGCGCCAGCGGCTGGCCGAGGGACGGCCGTTGCGTGTCAAGGCCGGGTTCGATCCGACCGCTCCCGATCTGCATCTCGGGCATACGGTCCTGCTCAACAAGCTCAAGCAGTTCCAGGATCTCGGGCATGAGACGCTGTTTCTGATCGGCGATTTCACCGGCATGATCGGTGATCCGACCGGCAAGAATGTCACTCGCAAGCCATTGAGTCGTGACGAGGTGATCGAGAATGCAAAAACCTACGAGGAGCAGATCTTCAAGATACTGCATCCGGAGAAAACGCTGGTGATGTTCAACAGCAGCTGGATGAACGCCATGAGCCCTGCCGATCTGATCGGTCTGGCCGCCAAGCACACGGTGGCACGCATGCTGGAGCGGGAAGATTTCAGCAATCGCTATCGGGGTGGCCAGCCGATTTCCATCCATGAATTTCTCTACCCCTTGATCCAGGGCTACGATTCGGTGGCCATGCGTGCGGACGTCGAGCTCGGCGGCACTGACCAGAAATTCAACCTGCTGGTGGGCCGCCAGTTGCAGGAGGCCTATGGGCAGATCCCACAGGTGGTGCTGACCATGCCGATCCTCGAGGGGCTGGATGGCGTGCAGAAGATGTCCAAATCCCTGGGTAACTACGTGGGTATTGCCGAGTCGCCGGACGAGATGTTCGGCAAGTTGATGTCGATATCGGATGAGCTGATGTGGCGCTACATGGAGTTGCTGAGCTTTGAACCGATGAGCATCATTGCCGGCTGGAAGCGGGAATGCGAGGCGGGCGCCAATCCGCGTGACTGCAAGGTCCGGTTTGCCCAGGAGATGGTTGCCCGCTTCCATGATCGGGCGGCTGCCGGGCAGGCGCTGGCGAATTTCGAAGCCCGTTTCCGGCAGGGGCAGTTGCCCGACGATCTCGAGGAACAGGTCCGGGTCGCGCCGGTGGATGGCTACCCGATTGCGGCGCTGCTCAAGGACCTTGGGCTGACCGGCAGCACTTCCGAGTCACTGCGAATGATCCAGCAGGGTGGGGTGAAAATTGACGGCGAGAAAATCGAAGACGGCAAGCTCCGGCTGCCGGCCGGTTTCGCCGGCATTCTGCAGGTCGGCAAGCGAAAGTTTGCGAAAGTTCAAATTCAGG
>NZ_BAAHXD010000020.1:0-55616 GCF_054657115.1 Methyloparacoccus murrellii
CATACTGGATCCCGTAAGAGGCACCTATGCCATCCCGCCGAACTGGCAGGAGGATTATCTCCCGCAGGATCTGTACATACCGAAAGGAACCTACAAGGTAAGGTTCTCCTATCCGGGCTATCCGACAGTGATCAACTCGAATGTGGTGATCAAGTCCGCACGGGCCACCACCTCGGATGCCTGCCTGAATGGCTCCTTGAGAGGTACGGTAACGGACCCCCTGAAGTCAGGGCTGCTTGCCCTGCGAACCGGTGTTAACGTGCGCGTCGTCGATGGCAGTAACACCACGGTGGCGGAAGCAACGACGGTAGCTGGCGTCTATCTGATCGATGTCATTCCGGGTGGCACCTACCGGATTGAGTTCCGCAACAATTCCGCATCGACCAACCCGGATGAAGTGGTTGAGAATATCGAGATCCCGGTTTGCGAAAGCAAGACATTGGATAAAGGCGTTTATGATATTTGCTACTATGAGTCATGGGGAACGTTAGGTGGACTTGTCCAAGGCAAGGCCTGCGGAGCGTGTCCGAGACTTCCCCTCACAAACACCACCGTAAAGGTATTGACAGGCAGCACAGTTATAGCCCAAGGAAACACAAGCATTGGTATCTATGGACTCCAAAAAGTGCAGAGCGGAACCTACACAGTGGAATTCAGCAAATCCGGCTATCCAACCCAAACAGAATTGAACTACACCATCAACAAATGCGGCATACAGGTACTTAACAAAAACCTCAACTAATCCATGCCTGTGGCAGGGCAATAGATAAGGTTTTCAGCACCACCAAAACCAAGACCACCGGCAAATCACCACCTAAAACCCGGCCACCTGGCCGGGTTTTTTTATGGCCCGGACTCCACAGTTGGCCACCCGTAGGCGATCCGGCACCTTCCGCAAGCGTCCTGGACAACTCGGGCTTCGGCGAGAGCAATCGTGCTAGCCCCGGAGCACGCACCCAAGGGTATGGGTTCTCGGCAGGCTGGATGCCGCACCCGAAAACCCGGGCTCCCCGCCGCACGAGCAGGAAGGGGTTGCGTGTTTCCCGGATGCCGGAAAACCGGGCAGACGCCTAGAACCGCTCCAGCTCGGGATGCGGCAGGCGGCCGCGATGCACGTGCAGGGCGCCGAACTCGGCGCAGCGCGGCAGGCTGGGAATGGCCTTGCCGGGGTTCAGCAGGCCGGCCGGATCGAACGCGCGCTTCACCGCGTGAAACTGCGCCAGTTCGGCCGGGGCGAACTGCACGCACATCTGGTCGATCTTCTCCACCCCGACCCCATGCTCGCCGGTAACGGTCCCGCCGGCATCGATGCAGACCTCCAGGATGGCCGCACCCAGCGCCTCGGCCTGCTCGCGTTCGCCGGGCCGGCCGGCATCGAACAGGATCAGGGGATGCAGATTGCCGTCGCCGGCATGGAAGACATTGGCCACCGCCAGCCCGTGGCGCTGCGCCAGCTCTGCGATCCGGCCCAGCACCTCGGCCAGCCGGCGGCGCGGAATGGTGCCGTCCATGCAGTAGTAATCGGCGGCGATGCGGCCGACGGCGGGAAACGCCGCCTTCCGCCCGGCCCAGAAACGCCGGCGCTCGGCCTCGTCGCCGGAACGGCGCACCTCGACGGCACCGCTCGCGCGCAGCACCGCCTCGGCCCTTGCCGCATCACCCTCGACCTGCTCCGGCAAGCCGTCCAGTTCGCACAGCAACAGTGCGGCGGCATCGACCGGATAGCCGGCATGGATGAAATCCTCGGCGGCGCGGATGATGGCGTTGTCCATGAACTCCAGCCCGGCCGGTACCAGACCGGCGGCGATGATGTCGGCCACCGCCGCACCGGCCGCTTCGATGCTGGGGAACGCCGCCAGCAGGGTGCGGGCTACCGGCGGGCAGGGCAGCAGCCGCACGACGATCTCCACCACGACGCCGAGCAGACCTTCGGAGCCGCAGACCAGCGCCAGCAGATCCAGCCCCGGCCCGTCCAGGCCACTGCCGCCCAGCGTCAGCGACTCGCCATCCATGGTCAGCAGGGTCACGGCGAGCACGTTGTGCACGGTCAGGCCATATTTCAGGCAATGCACGCCACCGGCATTCTCGGCAACGTTGCCGCCGATGGTACAGGCGATCTGCGAGGAGGGATCGGGCGCGTAATACAGCCCGTGCGCGGCGGCGGCCTCGGAAATGGACAGGTTACGGACGCCGGGCTGCACCCGGGCGGTGCGATTGACCGGGTCGATGGCGAGGATGCGATTGAGCCGGACCAGGCTCAGCAACAGGCCGTTCGCCAGCGGCAGGGCGCCGCCGGAGAGACCGGTGCCGGCGCCGCGCGGCACCACCGGCACGCCGGCCGCGTGACAGGCGCGCAGCACGTCCCGCACCTGGCCGACAGTTTCCGGCAGCGCCACCAACCAGGGCCGCTGCTGGATCAGCGTCAGGCCATCGCAGGCATAGGGCCCCAGCCCCTCCGGCTCGGCGATCAGGCCGCCCGGCGGCAGCAACGGACGCAACCGCGCCGCGAACGCCGCCCGCTCGAGCGTGTGGACAACCCGCTCGCTGGCATGTGGCCGATAGGGCATGGCGGTACCTAGGCGTGGGAGCGGAAATCGCTCCGCTGCCGGCTCGGCAACAGAAACGGGCGGTACAGGAACATCCCGGCCAGGATGCCGCCCAGGTGGCCGAACCAGGCCACGTCGCTGTAGCCGCTGGTGCCGAGGGCGGTGGTGACCTTGTAGAGCTGGATGATGACCCAGATGCCGAGAAAGGCGATGGCCGGCACCTCAACGAAGATCGGCAGGAACAGCACCCAGATGACGATGCGGGCATAGGGAAACAGGAAGAAATAGGCCCCCATGACCCCCGCCACCGCGCCGGAGGCGCCGATGGTCGGCACGGTCGAGATGGGATTGGCGTAGATGTGCGTCAGGCCGGCGATCAGCCCGCAGAGCAGATAGAAGGCCACGAAGCGCACGCCGCCCATGCGGTCCTCGATGTTGTCGCCGAAGATCCACAGCAGCCACATGTTGAAGATCAGGTGCAGCCAGCTGCCGTGCAGGAACATGCTGGTGACGAACGGCATGTAGTCCTCGGGAAACCCGACCGCGGCCGCCCAGTCGGGCCGCATGTAGCGCGCCGCCACCAGCCCGTGCAGATACTGGAACGCGCGCTCCGCGTCCGGTTCCAGGCTGTCGACATAGAGAAACATCAGCAGGTTGACCAGGATCAGCGTCCAGGTCACCCAGGGCGTGTTCTGCAGGGGAACGGTATCGCGGAAGGGAATCATGGCGGATGCGGTTCTCGGATGGCCGAACCGGCGCGGTCAGCCACGCCGGGGTTGCTGCACACGGAAATGCGCGAAGGTATCGACCGCTCCGACCAGCGCCAGCACCGCCAGTGCCTGCGGCGGGAAAAAAGCCAGCAGGATGTAGGCCGGTAGCGCCCAGCCCTGGGGCCGGCCGCGCACCTCGATCACGCCGTGGATGACTGCCAGCCCGACGAAGGCATAAACCAGGATGCCAACCATGAGGATGTCGGCCAGCAGCATCGCATCCCACAGGCCGCCGGCCCAGACCAGCGCCACCGCCAGCGGCAGCACCCAGCGCGGCAGCGCCAGCCGCCGGAATTCCCCGGAAAGGCGCTCCCGGCCGCCCATGCGCGCCTGTAGCCAACGCGCCAGCAGCAGCGACAGCAACAGGCCCAGGCCGAACAGCAGCGTCAGAAAGCCGTTGATCAAGCGCAGGCCGCCGCCGACATCGAGCGTCCCGGCCGCCCCTCCGGGCATTCCCTCCAGCGCGCGCCGCAGCCAGGCCTGCCAGAACGCCACCACATCGCCGGTGATCCCGTGCATCGCCAGCACCCCAGCCAGCATGGCGGCACCCGCCATCAGGAGCGGAAGCTGCAGCTCGCCGCTACGACGCAACATCTCGGCCATCGGCACCACCACCGGCCAGAGCAGGAAAACCAGCGGCACGATCTGTCCTGGCGGCAGCCCGAGCCCGTACCAGCCACCCGCGACCACCGCCGTGCCGACCAGCCAGGCGATGCCGCCCGGCAACAGGCCTGCCCGCAGGACCGGCAAGGCCACCAGGGCAGCGGCCGGTATCGCAAACAGCGGCAGGCGCAACGCCAAGACCCCGAACAGCCCGGCCAGGAGCCCCATCCAGCCGGGATGGGAGGTTACCGACAAAACAGGAAGACGCATGGGCAGCCGAGCCGGAAGAGTGGGAAAACGAAGCCGTGGAACATGGCCCCATGCTAACCAATCTTGCCTACCCAGACCAAACCCCGCCCGGACGAGATGGCTTGCCGGACATCAGGTTGCCCCGATCCCCCGGTTCCGGCCATGCCCGGTGCGTTGCGGAATGGACCAGCTTCCGACAGACGAGCGGGAGCACCGAGGGACGCGGGATGCCACCGGCCACGGCAGTCATCACCACCTGTCCCATCCATGCCCGGCGTCCAAATGATGCGGCTCGTAGCCCGCTGCCCTCGGCCCTGGTGTTCACCACCAGGGCCGCCAGACCACGCCGTCATCGCATCGCCAATCGGCTATGATCGGCCGCAAAAATGGTGGTGAATCATGACCCGAGAAACCCCACGCCTGGATGACGACTTGCAGCCGGTGGCCGGCGGCGGCCTTCTGGACCGCCGGCTGTTCCTGCGCCAGAGCCTGGGGCTCGGCGCGGGAACCGGCCTATTGCTGACCGGCATGGACGCACCGGCCGCCAACCTCCCGCCCTGGATGAAGACGCCCGGCGCACCGTTCAGCAACTATGGCCAGCCATCGCCGCGCGAACGGGAGACCATCCGCTGGATATCGGCCAATCCGGCGGCGCCGGGCAACGGCATTTCCTGGACCCCGTTGCACCGGCTGGAAGGTACGCTCACCCCCAACGGCCTGCATTTCGAGCGCCATCACAACGGCGTGCCGCAGATCGACCCCGACCGGCACCGGTTGCTGCTGCATGGCCTGTTCGGGAACCCGCTCAGCCTCTCGATCGAGGATCTGCTGCGCTATCCGATGGTGTCGCGGCTCTGCTTCGTCGAATGCGGCGGCAACAGCAACGCCGGCTGGCACGAGGAACCGATCCAGACGCCGGTCGGCTATTTTCACGGGCTGGCCTCGTGCAGCGAGTGGACCGGGGTGCCGCTGGCAACCCTGCTCGACGAGGCCGGACTGCTGCCCGATGCCCGCTGGCTGATCGCCGAGGGCGCCGACGCGGCGGCCATGAACGTAAGCATTCCGGTGGAAAAGGCGCTGGACGATACCCTGCTGGCGCTGTACCAGAACGGCGAGCGCATCCGCCCGGAAAACGGTTATCCGCTGCGGCTGATCCTGCCCGGCTGGGAGGCGGTGCTGAACGTCAAGTGGCTGCAGCGATTGCAGGCGGCGCGGGAACCGGTCATGGCCCGCAACGAGACGGCCCAGTACAGCGAACTGCAACCGGATGGCAAGGCGCGGCAATTCACTTTCCTGATGGAGGCCAAGTCGCTGATCACCCAGCCCTCGCCCGGCTTCCGGCTGCGCGGCCCGGGGCTTTACCAGATCAGCGGCCTCGCCTGGAGCGGACGCGGCAGGATCCGCAAGGTCGAGGTGTCGGCCGACGGAGGCAGGACCTGGGCCGAAGCCGCGCTGCAGGAGCCGGTGCTGTCGAAATGCTTTACCCGTTTCCGCCTGCCCTGGCGCTGGGATGGTTCGCCACGGGTGCTGAAGAGCCGTGCCAGCGACGAGACCGGCTACCAGCAGCCGGAGCGCGCCACCCTGATCGCCGAGCGGGGCCGCAACGGCTATTTCCATTACAACGCCATCGTGTCCTGGGCGGTGGCGGCCGACGGGAGCCTGAGCCATGTCTATGCCTGACAGCCGCGGGCTGGCCGGAGCATGGCCCGCCCGGACCGCTCGCGAGCGGCGGATTGCTCCATGGAGCTGGCGCCCCGCCCTGCTGCTGGTCCTCGTGGCCATGGCGGCGGAGGCCCGGGCGGCGCCCGAGGGGCCCCGGCTGGGCAGGCCGGCGACCGCCGCGGAGATCGCCGCCCTCGACAGGCACGTCTTCCCGGATGGCAGCGGCCTGCCATCCGGCCGGGGCTCGGCGCGGGAGGGCAGAGGCCTCTATGACAGCCAGTGCGCCGCCTGCCACGGCGCGAAAGGTTCGGGCGGCAGCGCCGGCGAACTCGCCGGCGGTTCCGCGCTGGATGGCCCCCACCCGGACCGGACGGTGGGCAATTACTGGCCCTACGCCACCACGCTGTTCGACTTCGTGCGCCGCGCCATGCCCCTGAATGCGCCGCGCAGCTTATCGGACGATCAGGTCTACGCAGTCACGGCCTACGTGCTGCACCTCAACGGCCTGATCGCCGAGGATGCCGAGATGAACGCCAGGACGCTGCCGGCCGTGCGCATGCCGAACCGCGACGGCTTCATCCGTATCTGGCCCGACGGCCGCTAGGGTTATGAACGGCCGATCGCGAGACCGGAATCGTGAACCTCGCGGCTGGCGGGAACCAGCGTCAGGGAGGGTTGCCATGCCGGGGGGTGCGGCAAGCCGAGGCCGGCCCGTGAACGAGGCTGATCGCTGAACGGCCGCACGCGCGCGGGCCCGTATCCGCGTGGCGGGCCCCGATGGCGGCATCCGCGTCTGGCCGGCGGGCCAGCAAGGCTGCCGGCGCGACCGGCCGAGAAAAACCGGCACCAGATGGCCCGGTCAGTACCCTACGGTTAACCGGGCCGGCGGCCCTCACCCATCCGCGGCGGGCTGGTCCTTGCTGGCCTCGGCCGCCTTCTTCACCGATGCCTGGCCTTTCTCGGCCGCCTCGCCAGGGGACTCGCGCGAGTCCTGCGCCAGCTGGCCTGCGGCGTCGGCCACCTGACGGGCAGCCTTGCCGGCCTCGGCCTGGGCTCGATCCGCCAATATCTCCGCCGCCTGCTGTATCTCGCCAAGGCTTTCGCGGGCTTCCTCGGCCAGCGCCCTGCCACGGCTGGCCAGTTTTTCCTTCGCCTGCGCCGCCTCGGCCCTGACCTGTTCCGCCAGATGCTCGGTGGATTGTTTCAGCTGCTCCAGTTCCTCGCCAGCCCCGGCGACAACGCGGGTCGCGGTCTGGCCGGCCTGTTCGGCGAGCCTGGCCGCCTCGTCCTTCAGTTCGCGCAGTTCGCCCCTGGCGTCCTCCAGCAGCCCTTCCGCCACCTCGCCCGCCTTGCTGGCAGCGCCAGCCACGGTGTCCTTGACGCCCGCGAACTTTTCCTTGACCTCGGCGGCGGCGGCACCGATGTCCTCGACCGCCTCGGCAACCGTCCCGCGGGCCTGGTCGAGCATTTTCGGCGCGCTCTGCCTGACCTCTTCCACCAGTTCCCCGGTGGCCTCGGCAACCTTGTCGACCACCTCAGCCACCTTTTCCCGCGCCTCGCCCGCCACCTCGCTGGAGCCCTGGGCCAGCCTGTCGGCCGCTTCCCTGGCCTCGCCGGCCACCTCGGCCGCCGCCTCGCGGGCCTGGTCGACCACCGGGGCCGCCTTGCCGGACAGGGTATTCAGGACATTCCTGATCAGCCTGCCGATGGAACCGATCAAACCTTCATTCGCGCCGTTGGACATGATTGCCTCCGTAATCGAAACTTCATGGAAACCCACCGTGACGTCGGGCCGTGCGATGCTGGGCTATTGAGCCGATACCACAACCCTCATCGGTTACGATACTCCCCCGAAACTGCGCTGTATACCAAGCCCAGCCCCGTCATCCCTCCCGATTCCGGCAAGATTCACCCGTGTTCGAACAACTGATCTGGTCCTTCACCCATCGTCCCTATGTCACCCTGTTCATGCTGTTCTTCCTGCTGCTGTCCTGGCTGGAGCAGGGCCGCACCCGCACCATCCTGTGGGTGGCGAGCAGCTATGCAATCGCGCTGGTGGCTGAATGGGGCAGCATCAATCATGGCATTCCGTTCGGCGTCTATACCTACCACTACGATGCCCTGAGCCGGGATCTGGTCATCCTGGGAGTTCCCTTCTTCGATACCCTGTCCTTCTCGTTCCTGAGCTACGTCAGCTTCTCGTTCGCGCAGTTCTTCATGTCGCCGCTGTCGATACGCGGTTGCGACGTGCAACGCGTCACGTCGCCGGAAATCCGGCGCGCCTGGCCGACGGTACTGCTCGGCGCGTTCCTGATGGTGGTGGTCGATCTCATCGTCGATCCCGTCGCCAACCTGGGTGCCTACTGGTTCCTCGGCAACATCTACCACTACCCGAATCCCGGCGTGCATTTCGGCGTGACCTTCGCGAACTACTGCGGCTGGTTCATGGTTGCGCTGGCGACGATTCTGGTCAACCGCTGGATCGATGCCTGGCTCGACCGCCACCAGGGCACCGGCCCCCGGCTCGCCGGGTTTCCCGGCCAGGGGCTGTTTGCGCCCCTGTTCTGGGCCGGCATCGTGCTGTTCCAGCTCGGCGTTACCTGGTGGGTCGCACTGAGCGACCAGCCCGGCCTCGACGGCGCAAGAACCCTGCTGCAGGCCGTCACCGGCAGCTACATCCTCGCGCCGATCCTGGTCCTGGCGGTCATCCAATTGGCGAAGCCGTCGAACCGGGTTGCCCCTGATGCCCAGTTGGCGGCGATCGAGCAAGGCTAAAGATGGTACGGGAGAACGACCCGAGGGCGGCTGACAACAGGGCTCCCGGCGGCAAGCATCGGCCTTCGAGCCCGATTGCCCGCCATCACCCGGCGCGCAGGACTCGCGACCGGCTTAACGGGCGTGTCGATAGCGCGTCGGGTCGGGCAGGCCGGCGGCCGTGAAGCCGGCGGCACGCAGGCGGCAGGCGTCGCAGACGCCGCAGGCGCGGCCATCGGGGTCGGCGGAGTAGCAGGATACGGTGAGGCCGTAATCCACACCGAGCCGGGTCCCGGCGCGGATGATCTCGGCCTTGGACAGGTCGATCAGCGGGGTATGGATCCGGAAGCGCGCCCCCTCGACGCCGGCCTTGGTGGCCAGGTTGGCCAGCGTCTCGAAGGCCTGGATGAAGGCGGGGCGACAATCCGGATAGCCGGAGTAGTCCACGGCGTTGACGCCGATGAAAATGTCGGTGCTGCCCAGCACCTCGGCCCAGCCCAGGGCGAACGCCAGGAACACGGTATTGCGCGCCGGCACGTAGGTGACGGGAATGACGCCTTCCTGCGGCTGGTCGGGAACGGCGATGGCGGCGTCGGTCAGGGCCGAGCCGCCGATGGCGTCGAGACCGATGTGGATACGCTTGCGCTCGACCACCCCGAAAGCATCCGCCACCCGCTCCGCCGCCCGCAGCTCCGCGCCATGGCGCTGGCCGTAGTCGAAGCTCAGCGCATGGCAGGCATACCCCTGGGAACGGGCAATGGCCAGCACGGTGGCGGAATCCAGCCCGCCCGAGAGCAAGACGACCGCCGGCTGGCTCATACGCCGCTCCGATCACCCCACAGCAGCTTGTGCAGCTGTAGCTGGAAACGTACCTCCAGGTGGTCGCGCAGGATGCGCTCGGCCAGCTCGGCGGGCTCCATCTCGCCGGCGACCGGCGAGAACAGCACCTCGCAGCGCTCGGCGAGCCCTTTTTCCCGCACCAGTTCGCGGGACCAGAGATAGTCCTGCTCGTCACGGATGACGAACTTGAGCTGATCGAGCGGCCGCAGGAAATCCAGGTTCTCGTAGCGATTGGCGGCCATCTCGCCCGACCCCGGCGGCTTCAGGTCCATCACCTTGACGACCTGCGGCGGAACCCCGGACACATCGATGGCGCCCGAGGTTTCCAGCGAAACCTCGTAACCCGCCGCGACCAGCGCCTCCAGCAACGCGAGGCAGGCCAGCTGGGCCAGCGGCTCGCCGCCGGTGACGCAGACGCGGCGCGGCGCGAACCCGGCGACCTCGGCGAGAATGTCCTCCAGCGACTTGCGGATACCACCGCTGAAGGCATAGGCAGTGTCGCACCAGACACAGCGCAGCGGACAACCGGTCAGCCGGACGAACACCGTCGGCCAGCCGACCGTCCGCGATTCGCCCTGCAACGAGCGAAAGATTTCCGTCACGCGCAACGTGGTCACGGGCGGATCAGCGGTTTTCCAGCTTCATCCGCTCCAGGCGCTTCTCGGCCATGCGGGCGGCGCTGCTGTCGGGATAGCGCTTGATGACGTCGTTGAGAATGCTGCGCGCCTTGGCGTATTGCGCATTCTCGTACTCGATGAAGGCCAGCTTCAGCTGCGCGTCAGGCACCTTGGCGCTCTGCGGGAAATCCGCCACCATGCGCTTGAAGGCCTCGCGGGCAGCGGCATAGTCGCGGTTGACGTAGTGCGCCTCGCCCAGCCAGTAGTGCGCGTTATCGCTGAAATCGCCGGTCGGATACTTGGCGACGAAGGTCTGGAACTCGGCGATGGCGTCGGTATAGCGGCCGGCCTTGAGGGTTTCGAAGGCGCGCTCGTAGTCGCCCTGGCGCACCCGCGGATCGGGGGGAGGCGGCGGTGGCGGGGCAATGGCCTCCTGGACCGGCACGGCCGGCGGCACCGCGGAAGCAGGATTTGCGGGATTCGGCAGCGGCTCGGGACTGACGCCGACGCCACCCGGCATGGCGCCGGCCGGTGTCGCGCCGCCGGCGGTCAGGGTCACCGGCGCATCGGGATCGGTTGCGGGCGCAATGGCCGGGGGCGGGGATGCGAGCGTGCCCGGCGGCAACACCAGCGCCAGCCGGCTTTCCAGATCCTGGTTCCGGCGCTCCAGGGCGGCGATCTGCTCCCGATCCTGCCGGCGCCCCCGCTCGAACCCGTTGCGCAGTTCCTCGACCTGGCCACGCAGCTTGCGCAGCTCCTCCTGCAAACGGTCGATATCGTGCGACATCTCGGTCAGCGGCTGACCCGCCAGGCGCTTTTCCAGTCGCGAGACGCGCGAATCCAGGGTGGTGGTGGCATAGCCGGCTTCGTCCCGGCCGTAATCGGCGGGCTCCGCCCAGACCGGGGCCACGGCCAGCAAGGCCGAGATCAGGGCGCCATTGCGCAGGGCGTCGACATTCATGTGCGATTTCATGGTCCTGTGTAAACGATTTCGACCCGCCGGTTCTGCTGCCAGGCGGATTCGTCATGGCCTGCCACGGCAGGCTTTTCCTCCCCGTAGCTCAATAGCCGCAACTGTTCGTCGCCCGCGCCCTGCAGGCGCAGGCTCTTGAGCACCGACCTGGCACGGCGCTCGCCGAGGGCGACGTTGTATTCGGGGGAACCGCGCTCGTCCGCATGCCCTTCGAGCACCGCCGACTCGCCGGGATGACTGGCCAGGTAATCGGCATGCGCGGCGACCACGGGCTGGTATTGCGGCAGAACGTCGTCGCTGTCGTAGCCGAACAGGATCACCGTCTGCGATGGCCGCGGAGCGACACCTGCCGCATCCTGCCCATAGCCGGCGGCACGGGCGCCATGACGGCCGCCAGCCGCATCGCCATACCCTGCTCCTGCTCCGGCACGTCCGGCAGCCCCGCCATCCATCCCGCCGCGCGTGCTGCAAGCACCCAGTGCCGCCGCCAGCGCCAAGGCGACCAGCCCACCCACCAACCTTATGCGATTCATCTCGATTTGCTCCCGCCCTTGCACGCTCAGGGCGACCAGGCCGCGCCGCGCACGTCGCCCGCCTTGGCCGGCAAGGCACGATGCCAGCGGCCGTCTATCGTAACCGTTGCCAGCTGATCGCTGCCACCCTCCTTGCGGGTGTAGAGGACGACGCGGCCGTTGGGCGCGAAGCTTGGCGAGGCGTCCAGGCGTCCCTTGGTCAGCGGGATCAGCTCGCGCGTCCCGAGATCCAGCCGGCCAATGCGGAAGGCGCCGCCATCGCCATGCACCAGGATCAGGCTGCGGCCATCCGGCGAGAACTGCCCGCGGGCGTTGTAGTCGCCGTCGAAGGTCAGCCGCTGCGGCTCGCCGCCGCCGACCGGCAGCCGGTACAGCTGCGGCTTGCCGCCACGATCCGAGGTCACGACCAGCGAGCGGCCATCGGGCGCGAAACCCGGCTCGGTCTCGATGGCGTCATCCTGGGTCAGCCGACGCAAGGCGCCGGAGGCGAGATCCAGCGTGTAGATATCCGGGTTGCCGTCCTTCGACAACGTCAGCGCCAGCATCGCGCCATCCGGCGACCAGGCCGGCGCGCCGTTGATGCCGGGCGTGGCGGAAACCTTGCGCCGGCCCCCGGTGGCGAGATCCTGCACGAACACGGCCGCCGCGTGCTCCTCGAAGGAGACATAGGCGATCCGCTTGCCGTCCGGCGACCAGGCCGGCGACATCAGCGGCTCGGGCGAACTGATCACCTCGCGCGCGTCCTGGCCGTCGGCATCGGCCACATACAGCCGGTAGGTACGCGACTTGCCCGAGCCGCTGGCGGTGACATAGGTGATGCGCGTGGCAAACACACCGCGCTCGCCGGTCAGCTGCTGGTAGATGCGGTCGGCGATGCGATGCGCCGCGCGCCGGGCATCGGCGGCCTTGAAGGCGACCCGCTCGGCCAGCAGCTGGCTGCCGCGTATGGCGTCGTACAGCACGTATTCCGCCTCGAAAGGCGCACCGGCGCTGCCGGGGGTCACCCGGCCGACGACGATGTGTTCCTGGCCCGCACTCTGCCAGAGCGGGAAGTTGACGGCGCCGGGCGGCACCGGACGCTCGGGCAGCTGCGCCGCCGGCATGGGCGTGAAGCGGCCGCTGGATTCCAGGTCGGCGGCGATGATCTGGGCCAGATTGTCGCCTGCCGGCTCCGTCTGTCCGAATGGCACGATGGCGATCGGCAGCGCGCCCTCGACCCCCTGGGTGATGTCGACCGTGAGTTCGGCGCGGGCCGTCACGGCCAGCAGCGCCAGCAAGCCGGGCAGCCATGGCGGGATCGATGGAAAGCGGATCATGTGGCTCTGGCCATTGGATTCAATGGGGATTGAAGCGGAAGGAAACGGTCTGCCCCAGAAGCTGCTCGGCCACCTGGGTATCGGTCGGCATCGGGAATGGTGCGGCCTTGCGCACGGCCGCCTCGGCCGAGCGCTCGAAGGCGGCGTCGCCACCGGAACAGGCCGCGTCCACCGAGGACACACGCCCGTCCGCCTGCAGGCGGACCTGGATTTTACAGGACATGCCGGACGTCGCGGAGGCCGGCCGCAGCCAGGCGCGCTCTACGCGCGGGCGAAAATAACGGTTGACCCAGGCCTGCGCGGCTTTTTCGGCGCCCTCTTCGGCGGCGCGCTGGCGGGCCTGCCGCTCCGCCTGTTCCCGCGCCAGCGCCTCGCGGCGGGCACTTTCCTCGGCCTGTTGCTCGGCCCTGGCCGCAGCCTCGCGGCGGGATTGCGCCTCGGCCCGTTGCCGGGCCTCGACTTCGGCCTGGCGCCGCGCCGCTTCCGCACGCTCGGCCTGCTCGCGCGCCGCCTGCTCGGCCCTGGCCCTGGCCTGCGCTTCGGCTGCACGACGGGCGTGGAGCTCGGCCTGACGGCGCTGGGCTTCCTGCTGGCGCGCCGCTTCCGCCTCCCGCTCGGCCTGCTGCCGGGCGGCGGCTTCTGCCCGTTGCCGGGCCACCAGTTCCGCCTGCCGTCGGGCATCGGCTTCCAGCCGGCGGCGGGCGTCATCCTCGGCCTTGCGCCGGGCAGCCTCCGCAGCCGCCCGCTGGCGTGCCTCGGCTTCGGCGCGCGCCTGCGCCTGTTGCCTGGCGGCCGATTCCGCCTGGCGCCGATGCTCCGCCTCGGCCTCCCGCTGGCGCTGGATCGACAGTGCCTTGGCGGCGTCGCGCTGCGCCGCCGCGCGGGCCTCGGCCTGCTCATCCGGGCGCTTTTCGGCTTCCGCCGGCGGCGCGGCCGGGAGCGGCACCGGCGGCTCGCGCCGTCGGGTCCTGAGCTGGGCGTCCTGCGGCGTTTCCTCGACCGCGACAGCCTCGATGACCTCCGCCTCATCCGCCGCAGCCCGGCGGCTGGGCGCCTCGCGCCAGTTCAGCAACAGGGCCAGGAGGACCGCATGCAACAGCAATGACAGCAGCAGGGCACCGGGCCGGCACTGCCTCCGGGCCGCCGTCATTCCGGCGGTGGCTGGGTCATCAGGCCGACACGCTCGACACCGGCCCGCTTGAGTGCCGCCATCAGGGTCACCACGCGGCCGTAATCCACTTGGCGGTCACCACGAATCAGCACCGGCAAACCCGGCTGGCGCGCCAGCTGCTCGACTACACGGCCCGGCAGCACGGCCGCGTCCACCGGCGCATCGGCCTGGTCGCCGGTGTCCAGCAGCAGGGTGCCGTCGGCCTTGACCGAGATGACGATCGGCAGCCGGTCTTCCGGGTGGATGGTGCGCGCCTCGGCCTGCGGCAGCTCGACGTCGACCCCGGTTTGCAGCATCGGCGCCGTCACCATGAAGATGATGAGCAACACCAGCGTGACGTCGATGTAGGGAACGACGTTGATCTCGGCCATCGGACGGCGCCGCTGGCGGCCACGCGAGACGCTGGGCGGATTCATTTGGCGTGGGCCTTGCGGTGCAGCAGGCTGAGGAATTCGTCGGCGAAGGCCTCGTAGCGGCTAGCGAGGCGGCCGATTTCCGTCGCGTAGCGGTTGTAGGCCATGACGGCGGGAATGGCGGCAAATAGGCCCATGGCTGTCGCCACCAAAGCCTCGGAAATGCCCGGTGCGACCATGGCCAGGGTGGCCTGCTTGGCCGTGCCCAGCGAGCGGAAGGCATTCATGATGCCCCAGACGGTACCGAACAGGCCGACGTAGGGGCTGGTGGAACCGACCGTGGCCAGGAAGGGCAGGCGCTGGTCCAGCAGTTCCAGCTCGCGGTTCAGCGACACCCGCATCACCCGCTGCGCGCCTTCCATCACCGCATCGGGGGCGATGTTCGGCTCCTGTCGCAGGCGGGCGAATTCCTTGAAGCCGGCCATGAAGATGTTCTCCAGGCTCTCGGTCTGGTAGTCCTCGCGGGCCAGCTGCCGGTACAGATCGGCCAGGTCGATGCCGGACCAGAACCGCTCCTCGAACTCGTCGGTGGTTTCCTCGGCGCGCTTGATCTCGCGATACTTGGCGAAAATGAAGGCCCAGGAGACAACGGAAGCGAGCACCAGAATCGCCATCACGGCCTGGACCACCGGGCTGGCATCGAGAATCAGCTTGAGCAGGGAAAGTTCGGGTGTCATGGGCTTACACGCCTCGTGTTGCATCGGAGCCGGACGGCAGCGGACATCCCGGCCACTGCGCGGCCAGCCGCTCGAACATGAAATCGGGTATCGCCATGGGCCGGAAGCTGTCGGCGGACAGCGCGGCGACCCGTACCCGGCCATCGCAGAGCAGTTCGCCGCCGCGCAGCACCCGCTGCACGAATGCCAGGCTGGCGGGCCGCAACGATTCCAGGTCGAGCGTCACCGTCAGCCAGTCGCTCAGCCGCGCCGGCCGGCGATAGTCGATCGACAGACTGCGGACGGCGAACAGCAGCCGCTGGTCGCGCTCCAGCGCGTCGAGCTCGAACCCCAGCGAGCGGAGGAATTCGGTGCGGGCGCGTTCCATGAACTTGATGTAGTTGCTGTGGTACACCAGGCCGCCGGCGTCGGTGTCCTCGTAATAGACGCGTACCGGCCAGGAAAACAGGGTTCCGCCGGCGGCAGGCTGGTCCTTCATGATGAAAACAGATCCTCGCTGGCGGTGGGCACGGCCGGCGGCTTGAGCCCCAGATGCAGCCAGGCGCTGCGGGTGGCGACCCGGCCGCGCGGCGTGCGCATGATGAAACCCTGCTGGATCAGGTACGGCTCCAGCACATCCTCGATGGTACCGCGCTCCTCGCCGATGGCGGCGGCCAGGTTGTCCAGCCCGACCGGCCCGCCGTCGAAGCGCTCGATCAGGGCCCCCAGCAGCTTGCGGTCGAGCTGGTCGAAACCGTGACGGTCGACCTTCAGCATCTCCAGCGCCCGGTCGGCGATCTCCGCCGTCACCGTGCCGTCGCCCAGCACCTCGGCAAAATCGCGCACCCGCCGCAGCAGGCGGTTGGCGATGCGCGGCGTGCCACGCGAGCGACGCGCGATCTCGAGGGCGCCTGCGGGATTCATGTCGACGCCGAGGATGCGCGCCGAGCGGCCGACGATCAGCGCCAGTTCCTCGGTGGTGTAGAACTCCAGCCGGTGGACGATGCCGAAGCGGTCCCGCAGCGGCGAGGTCAACAGCCCCGCCCGTGTCGTCGCCCCCACCAGCGTGAACGGCGGTATGTCCAGCTTGATCGACCGCGCCGCCGGTCCCTCGCCGATCATGATATCGATCTGGTAGTCCTCCATGGCCGGGTACAGCACCTCCTCGACCACCGCACTGAGACGGTGGATCTCGTCGATGAACAGCACGTCATGGGCTTCGAGATTGGTCAGCAGGGCCGCCACGTCGCCGGCCTTTTCCAGGACCGGCCCGGACGTATGGCGGATGTTCACCCCCATCTCGTTGGCGACGATGTTGGCCAGCGTGGTCTTGCCGAGTCCCGGCGGGCCGAAGATCAGCACATGGTCGAGCGCCTCCCCGCGCCCGCGCGCCGCCTGGATGAAGATGCCGAGCTGCTCGCGCATGGCCTTTTGACCGACGTAATCGGCCAGCCGCCGGGGCCGTATGGCGCGATCGGTAGCGTCGTCCTCACGACTGGCGCCGGGGGCGATGAGACGGGACTGGGTCATGAGCCGAAACAGAAAACGATGCCACCGAAAGCAGGTAGAACCGGATGCAATGAAAGCGAGCAAGGCCACTGCCATGCCCCAACGGCTGGCGCCAGCGTGGACAGGCGGCAAAAACCCTGCTTCGCGAGCAATCGTCCTGCCCTCGGCACCGATCGGAAGATTTTTCCGGAAGTTCTGTGATCGCCTTCGGGCATCATTTCCCCGCCGACTGCAAGGCCAGGCGAATGATGTCCTCGCTGCGCTTGCCCTCGACCGGGACCTTGCGGACAAGGGCGGCGGCATCCTGCGGCCGGAAACCGAGGGCAACGAGCGCGGCGGTGGCATCGTCCACCGGACTGGCTTCGGGCAACGGCAGGGTCCCCGCGCCGGGCAGGGTGACGCTGCCGGTTTCCGGCAGGCGGTCGCGTAACTCGACGATAAGCCGCTCGGCGGTCTTCTTGCCGACGCCGGGCAGGCGAACCAGGCGGGCGGTGTCCTGATGTTCGACGGCGCGGCGGAACTCCTCGGCGCTGAGACCCGAGAGGATGCCCAGTGCCAGCTTGGCGCCGACACCATTGACCCTGATGAGGGTGCGGAACAGGCTGCGCTCGGCCTCCGAGCCGAAGCCGAACAGGCTGTGGGCGTCCTCGCGGATGGCGAGATGGGTATAGAGGGTTACCTCGCCGCCGATCTCGGGCAGCGCGTAAAAAGTCGACATGGGCGCGTCGACCTCGTAGCCAACCCCGCGGACCTCCACCAGCAGCGAGGGCGGTTTCTTGGCGATCAGGATGCCGCGCAGGAAACCGATCATCGCGGCGGCACCCCGGCCCGGGCCATGCGGCGATGGGTCTGGCGGTGGTGGATATGGCACATGGCGATGCCCAGGGCATCACTGGCATCGGCCGGCAGGACCGCATCGACGCCCAGCAGGAAACGGACCATGTGCTGAACCTGCGACTTCTCGGCGCTGCCCTTGCCGACCAGGGCCTGCTTGACCTGCCGCGCGGCGTACTCGAAGACCGGCAGACCGGCATTCATGCCGGCGCAGATGGCGGCGCCGCGCGCCTGGCCAAGCTTGAGGGCGGAATCGGCGTTCCTGGCCATGAACACCTGCTCGATGGCCATTTCCGTCGGCCGGTACTCGCGGGCAACCTGATAGATGCCCTCATAGATCTGCTTAAGACGGGTGGGAAAGTCGTCGCTGTCGGTGCGGATGGTGCCGTAGGTCACCAGCACCGGCCCCTTGATGCCGTCGTGGATGATGCCGTAGCCGGTGCAGCGGGAGCCGGGGTCGATGCCGAGGATGCTGACCATGATCAGGCGCGACGCCTCGGACGGCCCACCGGCCCCCGGGCCGGCTCGCCGCCGGGGCCCGTGCCCCTCGGTAATCCGCGCCTCGCGCCAGGCGCCGCCTGCGGCATCCCTTATCCCAGCCTGGCGAGGATGTCCTCGCTGATATCGGCGTTGGAGTAGACGTTCTGCACGTCGTCCAGGTCTTCCAGCCGCTCCAGCAGGCGGATCATCTTGCCGGCATCCTCCTCGTCCAGGGCCACGGTGGTGCTGGCGCGCATGGTGACCTCGGCATTCTCCGCCGGCAGGCCGGCCACCGCCAAGGCATCGCGCACGGTCTCGAACCGTTCGGGACTGACGAGGACATCGACCGACCGATCCTCGTTGGCGACCACATCATCGGCGCCGGCCTCCAGCGCCGCCTCCATCAGGCGATCCTCGTCGATACCGGCCGGATAGCCGAGAATGCCGGTCTTGGTGAACAGGTAGGCCACCGAGCCGTCGGTGCCGAGATTGCCCCCGGCCTTGCTGAAGGCATGGCGGACCTCGGCCACGGTACGCTGGCGATTGTCGGTGAGGCAGTCGACCATGACGGCAATGCCGCCGGGGCCGTAGCCCTCGTAGCGGATTTCGTCATAGTTGTCGCCATCCGCCGCGCCGGTGCCTTTCTTGATCGCGCGCTCGATGGTGTCCTTGGACATGTTGGCGCCCAGCGCCTTGTCCATGGCCGCCCGCAGCCGCGGATTGTTGGTCGGCTCGCCGCCGCCCGCGCGTGCGGATACGGTGATTTCGCGGATCAGCTTGGTGAAGAGCTTGCCCCGGCGGGCATCCTGGGCGCCCTTGCGGTGCTGGATATTGGCCCACTTGCTGTGACCTGCCATGTGCCTGAAGGTCCTCCGTCGACGATAGGGTGTGAGGAAAAAGGGCCGGATTCTAGCATTCCGCCCTCAGTGCAGCTTGATCTTGGGCTGGATGCGCTTGCGGAAGAACGAGGAAACCATCAGCAGCAGGACCCGGAACGGGCCGAACAGCGCCAGCTGGTGCATCTTGTAAAGGGACAGGTAGACCAGCCGGGCGATGAAGCCCTCGATCATCACCGATCCCATCAGGTTGCCCATCAGGTTGCCGACCGTGCTGTACTTGCCCAGCGATACCAGCGACCCGTAATCGAGGTAGCGGAAATCCTTCTGTGGCCGCCCCCTGAGGCGCAGGCGCAGATTGCCCAGTACCCGGCTCGCCATCTGATGCGCCGACTGCGCCCTGGGCGGCACATTGGCGCCCTTTTCCGGCCACGGGCAGGCGGCGCAGTCGCCGATGGCGTAGATGTCGTCGTCGCGGGTCGTCTGCAGGGTCGGCCGCACCAGCAGCTGGTTGATGCGGTTGGTTTCCAGGCCGTCGATGTCCTTGAGGAAGTCCGGCGCCTTGACGCCCGCCGCCCAGACCTTGGCCGCCGCGCGCACGAAGTCGCCGCTGGCGGTCTGCATGCCGTCGGCCGTCACCTCGACCACCTTCACGCCCAGCATGACATCGATGCCGAGACCGCGCAGCTGCGCCAGGGTGGCGTTGGACAGGCGCTCGGGCAGGCCCGGCAGCAGCGTCGGCGAGGCTTCGAGGATGTGAATCCTGATGTCGGACGGCTTGATGTTGTCCAGCCCGTAGGAACTCAGCAAGCGCGCGGCCTGATAGAGCTGGGCGGACAGCTCGATGCCGGTGGCGCCGCCGCCGACAATGGCGACATCCAGCTCGCCGGGCTTGCGGGTGCCGCCGGCCGCCTGGGCGCGCAGATACGCCTCCAGCAGCCGGTTCTGGAACTGCTCGGCCTCGCCCGTGGTGTCCAGGAACATGCAGTGCTCGGCCACGCCCGGAATGCCGAAGTCATTGCAGACACTGCCCACGGCGATGACCAGGATGTCGTAGGGGTAGCTGCGCTCCGGCATGATCTGCTCGCCGCCGGCGCTGTACAGGGGCGCCAGGCGAACCTGCTTGCTGGCGCGGTCGAGGCCATTCATGCGGCCCAGCACGAAGCGGAAGTGGTTCTCGCTGGCCTGGGCCAGATACTCCAGCTCGTCGTCGTGCGAATCCAGCGTGCCGGCGGCGACCTCGTGCAGCAACGGCTTCCAGATATGGGTGCGACTGCAATCGATCAGGGTGATTTCCGCTTCTCCCCGGCGGCCGAGCTGCTTGCCGAGCTGGGTGACCAGTTCCAGGCCACCGGCGCCACCGCCGACGACAACGATTCTGGGGCAGGACGGGGCATTGGGCTTGCTCATGGCGTCTCCTGGCTTGTTCTTCTTGTACGGACAGATGCGGGGCGGGACAGCGGGCGCTGTCCCGGAATGCGAGCGCGGCTTCGCCGGGGCGAGCCGGTACTGCCGCTAGCGGCAGCGCTGCTGGCTGGCGCTGTATTCGGTGTTCGGCGGACAGATGACCCTCGCGCCGGTACCCTTGACATGGACAGTGCCAAAAGGAGCGCCCTCACGCAGATATAACTGGCCACCCTCGACCAGCCCGAAAAACTGATTCATGAGGGACGCCCCTGAGGCCGTCAGGAACAGGGGCATATTGTCGATTCTCACCGTGCCATTCTGCAGCGGGAAAGTCGTGATGGCGCCAATATTCTGGGCAAAGTTAGGAATACTCCCAAACACAGTGCCATTGACGATCAGGGTGCCACCCATCTCCAGGCAAGGGGAGGCGGCGAAACAGGCCCGACCCGTGTGGAGGTTGGGCGCGTTCAGGATGATGGAGGCGTTCGTACCCGGATTGTTCATTGCCAGACCACCCCGGTGAAGCAGGTTGTAGAAACCGACTTCCGGCTGCGGACGGTTCGGGTTGAGCGTACCGGTTGCCAAAGGAAAGGTGATGCGAAGGTTCTGGTTGTTGAGCGTACCCTGCAATCTGGCCGGGTTGTACTGCCCCAGCGAGGCACGCAACGCAGGGAAAATATTGAAGAAGGCCGGGGCGAGATCGAGGGTCGTCTTGCCGCCATCCACCGTCACGGTTCCCTGGCCACTGAAGGCATGCACGGAAGGCGTGCCCAGCATGAGGGTCAACGGCAGAACGGCGAGACTGGCCGTCTTCTTCAGCAAAGCGATGGAACGCATGGGGGGTTTCCTCGGGTTTGGATGTGGACAACAGGACGAGATTCACGTCCGTTGTGGACGCGAACCCAAGTATAACGCCCGCGCCCCCGTTCGACGCGCCGCCGCCGCCCTCACGAGTCCGTGTGCCCCGACGGGGATGATCGGACCATGCCTCAGAAATGGCGGGCCAGATCCATGCCGGCGTAAAGGCTGGCGACCTGCTCGCCATAGCCGTTGAAGGGCAAGGTCGGACGCTTGAAGAAATCGCCGATGCGACGCTCCCTGGCCTGGCTCCAGCGCGGGTGGTCGACCGCCGGATTGACGTTGGCGTAGAAGCCGTACTCCCGGGGTGCCGCCTGATTCCAGCTGGTCGCCGGCATGGCCTCCACCAGCCGGATGGCGACGATCGACTTGGCGCTCTTGAAACCGTATTTCCAGGGCACGACAATGCGCACCGGCGCCCCGTTCTGGTTGGGCAGCACCTGACCGTACAGGCCAACGGTCAGCAGGGTCAGCGGATGCAGGGCCTCGTCCATGCGCAGTCCCTCGCGGTAGGGCCAATCCAGCACGCCCCGCCCGAGATCCGGCATCTGCTGCCGGTCGGCGAGCGAGACAAACTGCACGAACCTGGCGTTGCCGCGCGGTTCAACCTGCTTCAGCAGGGCCGCAAGGGGAAATCCGACCCAGGGAATGACCATCGACCAGGCTTCCACGCAGCGCAGCCGATAGATGCGCTCCTCCAGGGGAGCCAGCCTGAGAATGTCATCGATGTCGAAGGTACGCGGCTTGTTAACCTCCCCGTCCACCGTCACCGTCCAGAGCCGGGTCCTGAGGCTGCCGGCCTGTCGCGCCGGCTCCTCCTTGTCGGTGCCGAATTCGTAGAAATTGTTGTAGCCGGTCACCTTGTCCAGCGGGGTGGGCTCCTCCGCCAGCCGGAACGCCGGATTGGGCGCGGCAGCGAGCCCGGCGGCACGGGTGACGAGCGGCGACGCGGCCCAGGCAGCCGTCGCCAGCAGCGCATCGCGCAGGAAGGCGCGCCGGCTTCGCCACAGCCATTCGGGGGTGACATCGTTTTCCGACAGGTCGTTACGGTAGCGCATGGTCTGCTCCTCGGTTGATGATCGCCGGCTACTCAGACCGGCCGGGCACGGAACCTATCCGGCCGCGTCCCGCCGAGGCGGCCGGCAGCAGCGCCCGCAGTCCCAGCGACACGCTCAGCACGCCCGCAAAGATCAGCGGCCGACGCAGGTCCTTCTTCACCTGCCAGGCAAAGTGCAGCACGCCGGCCACGGCGATGACGTAGACCAGTCGGTGCAGGCGTCGCCAGCGCTGGCCGCCGAGCCGTCGCCGCATGGCGTCGCTGGAAGTCGCGGCGAGCGGCAACAGCAACAGGAAAGCGCCGAAACCGACGGTGATGTAGGGCCGCCTGCCGATGTCGCGGACGATCCCGGACCAGTCGAAGAACTGGTCCAGCACGACATAGGCCAGAAGGTGCAGACAGGCGTAGAAGAAGGCGTACAGCCCCAGCATGCGGCGCAGCCGGACCAGCCAGTTCCAGCGCGACAGGCGTCGCAGGGGCGTCACCGCCAGCGTGAGCAGCAGCAGGGTCAGGGTCCAGTAACCGGTCTCGCGCAACAGCTTCTCGATCGGATTCGCGCCGAGGCCATCGGCCGCCGCCAGCACGGCCAGCCACAGCGCCGGCAGGAGCGCCATCCCGAAAACAAGCCGCTGCAGCCTACGCAGGGCGGGTTCGGGCAAACGCTGGAGGGAAAACATGGGCTCATTCCCCCGGATCGATCGGTTAAGGGCAACATCGCACACCGCGCCGGGCGGCCAGCGATCCGGCACCGGCGGGCTCGGCGGCAATCCTGGGCGCCGGTATCATGGCCCGGCAACACCCGTAGATATTAAACCCCAGCACCTTCGCCGGAGGAGCCGTCCACATGAAGCTCTACCTCGATACTGCCGACACCCGCGCCTGGCAACTGCCAGCCGGCTGCCCCCCGCTCCAGGGCGTCACCACCAACCCCGCGCTGGTCGAGCAGGCCGGCCTGCCGGTGACACTGGCCACCTACCTGCGGCTCGTGCAGGCGGCCGGCGCACTGCGGCTTCCGGAGCTGATGCTGCAACTGCCGCGCGCCGATGTCGCCGAGGCCCACGACTGGCTGGCCAGGCTGCTCCCCGAGGCCGGTCAGGCGCGGCTCCGGCTGACCATCAAGCTGCCCTGCCATCCGGCCTGGGCGCCCGTGATCCGCGAAGTCCACGCCTGGGGGCTGCCGCTGCTGCTCACCGGCCTGTCCAACCCGATGCAACTCCTCTGGGCGCGGGCGCAGAACGCCCAGTACGTCGCGCCCTACCTTGGCCGGCTGCACGCCGAAGGCCGGGAGGTCTGGCCACTGGTCCAGGCCTGTATCGCCCTGCAACGGGACGGGGTCCAGCTGCTCGCCGCCAGCATCCGCGACGCCGACACCTTCGGCCGGTTGATCGCGGCCGGCGCCCATGCCGCCACGGTGCGCCCCGAGTTCGCTGCCGGCTTGGCCATCGACCCGCTGACCGATGCCGCGATGGCCCAGTTCGACGACGCCATCGCCCGCAGCCTGGCGGCGGACGGTACGGCTCAGATCCACCGCTCCGGCGGTGAATAAGCCCCCGCCCGACGTGCCGCCCAGCCGTGAGCGGCTAGCAAGCCATTGATTCAACAACAAACAAGACAATGGCATGTGCATTGCTAAGTCACCGGGCAAGCGGATGTGCCGACCGGCGTCACAGGGACCCGGCCGATACCCGCAGCAGCAACCGGAGAACACGCATGAAAGTCAGAACGCAGGTGGAAACTCTGGCCGGCAATTCCCTCGACTGGGTCGTGGGCTATGTGCTGGAGGGCGGCGACCACGAGCTCGCCGCGCAGGCCAGCCGGGGCGAATACCGTCCGTCCTCGGACTGGTCGATCGGCGGCCCCCTGATCGAAAGCGCCCAAATCCGCCTGAGCCCGACCCGGGAAGGCTACTGGCGCGCCACCAAGCCGGGCGAGGACTGGGCGTCGGTAGGCAAGACCCCGCTGATCGCCGCCATGCGTTTTCTCATCCGCCACCGGCATGCCAGCGAGATCGACATACCCTGGCAATTGCTGGACCGGGGCGAGTCGTTCGATGTCAACCCCGCGCAGCCCTCCGCCCGCACCCGCCACTGACAGCCTGCCCGCGGGGCGCGCTGCAAGGCGACGCCCCGCGCCCCGACCGGCTCGCGGCACCGGCAACGATGCTATAGTGCCGGCCATGTCCTACCAACTCGCCATCCGCCGCGACTTCATCGCCCGCCACTTTCTTATCGGCGGCGACTGGGGTGCCGAAAACCACGAACACAGCCACCACTACCGCGCCGAAGTCATCGTCGAGGGCACGGAACTGGACCGGCACGGCTATCTCATCGACATCGTCGCGCTGGAGACGGCCCTGGCGGGGGTCATCGGCCAGTATGCCGACCGGGTGCTGAACGAGCAGCCGGCCTTTGCCGGGCTCAACCCCAGCATCGAGCACTTCTCCCGCATCCTGTGGCAGCAGCTGCGCAACCGCGTCGACCTGCCCGGCAAGCGCCTGACGGTGAAGCTGTGGGAAAACGCGGACGACTGGGCGGCCTACGGCGGCGGGCTCTGATCCCGCCGCCGATCACCGGCGGCGAAGTGCCCGCATGACACCGATGTCCGTCGACTTTCAGGCATACCTCGACGCCAAGTTTCCACTCGACGAACGCAGTCTCAACCGCGACGTGCGTGCCCTGTTCGAGGCCCTGCTGGGCGAGCGGGCAGCGGCGCGGCTGCTGGATATCGGCGCGGGCACCGGCGCCAGCCTCGACCGGCTGCTGGCCCTGCCCGGCCCCGCGCGCCTGGAGGTGACCTTCGTCGACCGCGACGGCGAACTGCTGGACCTGGCAAGACGCCGCGCCGAACCGAAACTGGCCGCGGCCGGGTTCGCGGTCGGAGCGGACCGCGAACCGCTCCAGGCCCGGCGCGCGACGCAAACCCTGACCCTGGCCTACCGGGCCGCCGACCTGGGCGACTACCGCCCCGCCGCAACCGGGCACTGGGACGGCATCATCGCCCATGCCCTGATGGATCTGCTGCCGCCCGGGCGGATGGCGCGACGCATGCGGGACTGGCTGAAGCCGGGCGGCCTCGTCTACGCCACGCTGAACTACGACGGCGGCACCGTCCTGTTTCCAGGGTTCCACGATGCCGGCTTCGAGGATGCCGTCCTGGCCCACTACGATGCTTCGATGGCGCGCCAGCTAGATGGCGAGGCCTGCGGCGGCGCGCAATCCGGCCGCCGCCTGCATGCCGCCCTGCTGGCGGCGGGATTCGAGCTACTGGCCTACGGCAGCTCGGACTGGAACATCACCCCCTGCCGGGGCGCCTACCGCGACGACGACGCGCGCTGCCTGCGGGCGTTGCTGGACATGATCCACGGCGAGGCGCAACGCTCGGGACGGTTCAACGCCGGAACCTTGGATGCCTGGTGGCAGCTGCGCCGCGAACAGATCGACGGCCGCCAGCTCGGACTGATCATCCATCAGCTCGATCTGCTGGCCCGCAAGCCGGCGGCTTGACGGCCAGGACGGCGAGACCGCCGCGCCAACCGTCGAACCCCAGCCAGCGGCCGCAGGCATCGGCCAGCGTCATCAGCCACGCCCAGCCGGCCGGCATGTCGCCGCGGGGGATGAAGCTCCAGCCCTGCAGGCGCCGGAGCCGCAACCCGGCAGCCGGCAACCGGGCCCGCAGCTCGGCGCGGCGCAGAAACCGGTCGCTGCTGAGATGCCGGGTCGGCAGCCCCAGTCGCGGCGCCAGCCAGCGATACCAGACATGATCGCCGTTGGGCGTCAGACAGACGAATACCCCGCCGGGCCGGAGCACCCGCGCGACCTGCGACAGCACCCGGTCGCGGTCGGGCATGTGTTCCAGCGCGCCGACGCAGAGCACCGCATCAGCCACGCCGTCGCCGACCGTGGCCAGCGATTCCGCCGGATCGACGCGGAAGGCGATGCGCTCGCCACCGGCCTGCTGCCGGCGCAGGGACTCGGCGCGGGCGATCATGCCGGGCGAAAGATCGGTGCCGATCAGCCGGGCGAAGGCACCGGCCAGCGGAAACAGATGCAAGCCGGTCCCGCAGCCGATCTCGACCAGGGTCTCGCGCCGGCTGCCAGCCAGCAGCCGCTCGATCAGCGCCAGCCGCTGGCGCAGGGCGCGGCCGGGGGCGCCATGGCTGTCGGCGTAAGCCGGCGCGAGCCGGTCGAAGAAGGCGCGGATGTCCTCGCGGTCGCGAACGCTCAGGGTTCTGGGCGGCATGGGCGCTTCAGGCCCGGTGCCGCTGCCACAGCGACACGAGGAAGGAGGCCACCAGGGCCAGGCTGGCGCCGGCCGCCAGGCCGGTCGTGACCGGCGGCGGCAGGCCGGGCCAGAGGCAGACCGCCAGGGTCAGCGTGCCGAGGACGCCCACTCCGCGGGTGAAACGGTTGCCGCGCACCGTCCCGCGGGCCGGTGGTCCCCAGCGCAGCCAGAGCACGAAGGCATAGCGCAGCGCGCCGGGCAGCAGCACCCAGGCCGGCAGGTGGTCGCCGAGCAGGAGCAGCAGGCACAGTGTCAGCAGCAGAAAGGCATCGCTCTCATGATCGAACACCTCGCCGAAACCGGAAACCGTACCGAAGCGTCGCGCGGCCCAGCCATCCAGCCCGTCCATCCCCACCAGCAGCATGGCGATCGCCGCCTGCCAGGTGCCAGCCAGGCCGGGACTCAGCAACAGGGCCAGCGTGGCGAGCACGCGCAGCCCGGTCAGAGCATTGCCGAGCCCGAAGGACTGCCCCGCCGGGACGACCCGCCGGAAGCGGGCCAGGAGTCCCAGGAAGGATGCCACCGCCATCGCCGCCAGCAGCAAAGGCGTTTTCTCCAGCAGAACGCCGGCGATGCCGAGGCTCATCAGCAGCGCATGCTGCTCGGTCCAGCGGGTAAGCGTGGCGGTCATGTTGCGGTCGTTTCCTGGGTGATCCCGGCGCGATGGAGGGGCCGTTCATGATGACATCAAACCGGACGCGGACGAAGTCCGGCCGCGGCGCATGAAACTGTGCTTCGTCCACCCGCCGCTCGATGGCCCGGTCAGCGGCGGCAACCGTTACAACGCGGCGCTGATCGGGGCGGCGAGGCACCTGGGTCTGGCGCTGCGCGCCTGCGCCTGGCATCCCGATACGGCGCCGCCCGAACCGGCGGCGGACGAAACGCTGCTGTGGGACAGCCTGTTCCTGCCCGAACTGGCGCGGCGGAATCTCGCCGGCGGCCAGCGCCAGGGGCTGCTGCTCCATTACCTGCCCTTCCACGATCCCCTGCTGGACGAGAACGAACGCCGGCGGTGGCGGGACATCGTCGACCGCGCGCTTGCCGGCATGGACTTCCACATCGCCACCGGCGCCCGGGTCGCGGCGGCGCTGCGACAGTACCGGCCCGGGCGGCCAACCTGGCTGTGCGAACCCGGCGTCGACGCGGCCTTCCTGAGCGCGCGGGCGCAGTCCCCGGCCCGGCGGCAAACCGGCCCGGTTCGGCTGCTGACCGTCGCCAGCCTGCTGCCCGCCAAGCGCCAACGGGAACTGCTCGATCTCCTGCACGGCATCGACGGCGACTGGGCCTGGCATCTTGCCGGCGACGAACGCCCCTGCCCGGACTATGCCCGGCGGCTCTGGCGACGCGCCGCCGAGCTGGGGCTGGCCGGGCGCATCCGCAGGCACGGCGCCCTGACGAGCGCGGCGCTGGCGCGCCTGATGGCGGGCATGGACCTCTGCGTGCAGTACAGCGCCTACGAGTCCTACGGCATGGCGCTGGCCGAAGCGCTGGCGGCGGGCCTGCCGGCCATCGCCACCGACGTCGGCGCCGCCGCCCGGCTGGTGCGGCACGGCGAAACCGGCTGGCTGACCGCCGCCGACGACACCGAGGGTTTCCGCGCCGCGCTGGCCGGCCTGATCGGGGACCGCGATCGACTGCGGCATTACCGGATGGCGGCGGGTCGCGACGAACCGGTGGCCGCGGCCTGGCGTTTCCCGGCGCTGTTCCGGCAGCTGGCGCTGGAAACCCGCGGACCCGCCTGAGACGCCCTCGCCGAGATGCCCGCCGTCACCGGTTTTGCGGTACTCTCTCCGGACCCGTCGCCGCCAGCCACCGCCATGTCCGAGCATCCCGCCCGTACCCTCCATTCCGCCCCGGCGGCCGAGCCATCGGCTGGCGGCGGGGCGGGCTGCCTGCTGCACCTGCGGCTGGCGGCGGAACAGGTCAGTCTGGTGATGGTGGCCGAAGCGGTGGAGGCCCTGGCCGAGCGCGACAACTGGCCGGCCGAGGCGAAATTCCACGTCGATCTGGTGCTGGAGGAGCTGGTGCAGAACATCGTTTCCTACGGCTATCCCGATGGCCCGCCCGGCGAGTTCGAACTGAGCCTGTGGCGCAAGGGTGACACCCTGCACATCCGCCTCGAGGACGACGGCATCCCCTTCGATCCCTTCAGCCTGCCCGTACCGGACCTGGACCTGTCGCTGGAAGAGCGCGGCATCGGCGGCCTGGGCGTGCACTTCACCCGCACGCTGATGAACCGCCACGCCTACCGGGCCGTGGCAGGACGCAACCGCGTCGATCTGGAAAAAGCCCTGCGCGCCGACGCCCTGCCGTCCGACTGAGGCCTATGCTGCACCTGCTGTTCCGTCTGGGCCAGGAAACCTTCGCGGTGCCCGCTGGCGACATCCAGGCGGTGCTCCCCCTGGCGGAGCTGGAGAGCCTGGCGCTGGCGCCACCCGCGGTAGCCGGCCTGCTGCGCTACCAGGGCCGCTTCGTGCCGGTGCTGGATGTCGGCGTGATCCACAGCGGCACGCCGGCCGCGCGGGTCATCAGCACGCGCATTGTCCTGGTGCGGGCGACCGAACAGGAAACCCTGCTCGGACTGCTGGTCGAACGGGCCATGGAAATGCTGGATCTCCACGACCGGCAGGTCCTGGCGCCAGCATTCCTGGGCCCGGGTCACGAGTGGCTGGCGCCCACCCTGTACGACACCGAACTGGGACTGGTGCGCCCCATCGACTGGCGAGCCCTGCTGACGCGCGAGATCGAGAGCCTGGCGGTGGCCAATGACGCCTGAGCAGCCATCCGCTTTTCTCGCCGGGCTGGCCGCCTGGGTGGCGGAGCGCTACGGACTGGACCTCGCCGTGCTCGGGCCAGGCTCCCTGGAGGAGGCCCTGGGGGCCCGGCGCCGCGCCAGCGGGTGCGACAACCCCGCCGACTATGCCGAACGCTGGCGGACGGATGCCGCCGAGCGCGAAGCCTTGCTGGAACGGCTGCTGGTGGGGGAAACCTGGTTCTTCCGCGAGTGGGCGGCGTTCGCCTATCTGGCCACCTGGGTCACCCGGCAGGCGCGGGATTTTGCGCCGGCCCATCCCCTGCGCGTCCTGACCCTGCCCTGCTCCACCGGCGAGGAGGCCTGGTCGATCGCCGCCGTACTGGCCGAAGCCGGGCTGGATGGCGCGCGCGCACGCATCGACGCCGTGGACGTCAATCCCGCCGCCCTGGCGATCGCCGCAAGCGGACGCTATCCCCCGCGCCGCCTGCGCGGCCAGCCGGTGGCGCGCTGGCAACACCTGCTGCGACCGCAGGCCGACGGGCAACTGCGCGTCGACGACCAGCTGCGCGCCATGGTCGAATTCTCGCGCGGCAACGCCATGGATGCCGGGTGGTACCGCGACCGCGATCCCTACCATGTCATCTTCTGCCGCAACCTGCTGATCTACATGAACGGGGAGGCGCGGCGCAGAATCTGCGAACGCCTAGGCCGCTGCCTGCGCCCCGGCGGGCTGCTGTTCCTGGGCCATGCCGAACAGCCACCGGCCGGGCTGGGACTGGCGCGCGCGCGCGCCAATGGCGCCTTCGCCTGGTGCCGGCAGCCAGGGCCGTCCACTCCGGCCCGGGAAACCACGCCGCTGCCCGCGCCGGTCCACCGCAGCGCCGATGTCCGGCCGGCGCCCCAACCGTGCCCCGAGGCTCCCCACCATCCGGCACCCGGACAAGCCAACCCTCCGGCTCCGCCCCATTCCGGCAAGGCGGCCACCCCGCTGGCGCTCGAGCGGCTGCGGGAACTGGCCGATCAGGGCCGCTACGCGGAGGCCCTGTCCCCCCTGCAGACGCCGGCGGCCATCCAGTCGCTGGACCCGGAGGCACATGCCCTGGCCGGCATCCTGCTGGGTGCGCTGAACCGCAGGACCGAGGCGGTGGAGCGCCTGCGCCAGGCACTGTTCCTCGATCCGGCGCACGCGGAGAGCCTGGCGCACCTGGCCCTGCTGCTGGAGCAGGGCGGCGACCCTGACGGCGCCGACCGGCTGCGCGCGCGGCTGGCGGCCCATGCCGGCGGGAGCGGCGCATGAACAACCGTCCCGCAACGCCATGCTGGAAGTCCATCGGCATCCTCGGCGACCGCAGCTGCGAGCAGCTGCCGCAGCAGGTGCACTGCCGCAACTGTCCGACCTTCCGCCAGGCCGGCCGGGAATTGCTCGACCGCCCGATGCCGGCGGACTACCAGGCGGAAATCACCCGCCAGCTGGCCATCCGCCCGCCCGCGCACGAGGCCGACACGCTGCGGATACTGATCTTCCGCGTCGCCAGCGTCTGGCTGGCGCTGCCATCGGCCTGTTTCGAGGAAACCCTGTCGCCGGTACCCATCGTCCACGTGCCCCTGCGCAGCAACCGGCATTTCCTCGGCCTGGCGAACACCCATGGCGAATTGCAGCTGTGCTTCACCCTCGAACACTATCTCGGCGCCGACCCCGACGAGCCGGTGGCCGGGAACGGCGACGCCCGGGCCTTCGCGCGCATGCTGGTGGTGCGCCTGCAGGGGCAGCGCTGGGTGTTCCTGGCCGATGAGGTGCTGGGCACGGTGACGCACCCGCGCGCCGGATTGCAGGCGCTGCCGGCCAACCTGGCCAAGGCCTCGCCACGCCTGCTCGATGCCCTGCTCGAACACGAGGGCCGCCGCATCAAGCTGATCGACGAGGCGCGTCTGGCCGCGCTGCTGCGGGAAGCGCTGGCATGAGCCTGCCCGACGCCTTCCTGCTGGAGCTGTTTCGCGAGGAGATGGCCGCGCACAGCGCGGTCCTCACCGATGGCTTGCTGGCCCTGGAACGGGACGGCAGTTCGCCGGAGCGCATCGAACCGCTGATGCGGGCGGCGCATTCGATCAAGGGCGCGGCGCGGGTGGTGGACCTGGCGCCGGTGGTCCAGGTCGCCCATGAGATGGAAGACCTGCTGGTCGCGGCCGGCGCCGGCCGGGTGGTGCTGGACGGCGCCGCGGTGGATCTGCTGCTGGCGGCGCTGGACTGGATGGTGGGTCTCGGCAATGTGGCCGACGACGCCCTCAGCGACTGGCTGGCGGCGCATGCCGGCGAGGCCGGTGACTGGGTCGCCCGCATCGGCGCCGGCCTGGGCAAGCCAGGCCCTGCCGGCGGACCGGCGGCCAACCCGGGCGAAGGGGAGATGACGCTTCCGGCGCCAGCCGAAGGGACCGGGGCAGGGACGGACGCGCCACCGGCCGCCCCGCCAGCACCATGGCCGCCAGCACCATGGCCGCCGGCGCCGACACCGGCGCAGCCAGCCCCGGCGGAGCCACCGCCTGCCGCCGCCGGAGAACCACCACGGCCGCCGCCGGGCGCGAAACCTGCTGCCGAAGCGGGCGAAGCCGCCGACGCGCCGGTGCGCATCACCGCCGAGACGCTGACCCAGATGCTGGGCTATGCCGCCGACATGCTGCTGGAGGCGCGCCGCATCGAGCAGGTCGCCCGCGAGCTGCAACCGCTCAAGCGCCTGCAGCGGCAGCTGTCGGCCGCCGCCCGGTCGCCGGCGGGCGGCGGGGCGGTCGATCCCGCGCTGCTGCACGACCGTCTGGCCGAACTGGGCACCGCGCTGGACCGCCACGACCAGCATCTGGCCGATATCGCCAGCCGCGCCAACTTCCTCTCCGAGCGGCTGCACAGCCTGGCCCTGCGCGGACGCATGCGGCCGTTTGCCGACGGCGTGCAGGGGTTCCCGCGGCTGGTGCGCGACATGGCCCGGCAGCTTGACCGACAAGTCGACTTCGAGATCGTCGGCCAGGCCACGCTGGTCGATCGCGACATCCTCAGCCGACTCGACGCGCCGCTGAACCATCTGCTGCGCAACGCCCTCGACCACGGCCTGGAATCGCCGCAGGAGCGCCTCGCCGCCGGCAAGCCCGCCACCGGCCGCCTGCGGCTGGAAGCCCGGCACCGCAGCGGCCGGCTGCTGGTGTCGATCGCCGACGATGGCCAGGGCATCGATACCGAGGCCCTGCGCGCCAAGATCGTCCGCCAGGGGCTGATCAGCGCCGACATGGCCCTGCGCCTGACGGCGGCCGAGCTCTACGATTTCCTGTTCCTGCCCGGCCTCAGCACCCGCGAGGCGGTAAGCGAGATTTCCGGCCGCGGCGTCGGCCTGGACGTGGTGCAGACCATGGTCCACGGCTGCGGCGGCTCGCTGCAGGTCAGCTCCGAGCGCGGCCAGGGCACCCGCTTCGAGTTGCAGCTGCCGGTCACGCGCTCGGTGATCCGCACGCTGCGGGTCGACATCGCCGGCCAGTCCTACGCCCTGCCGCTGGCGCGCATCGACCGCGCCGAGCGACGCGCCTCGCGGCAGCTGGAGTCGGTGAACGGCAACTACTATTTCGCCACCGGGCAGGGCAATGTGGCGCTGATGCCAGCCCGGCGCCTGCTGGGCCTGGAGGAGCCGACAGTGCCGCCGGAACGGCTGTCGCTGGTGCTGATCAGCGCCGAGGGTCGCCAGTACGCGCTGGAAGTGGACGCCCTCCGGGGCGAGTGCGATCTGGTCGTACGGCCGCTGGATCCGCGGCTCGGCAAGGTGCCCAACCTCAGCGCCGTCGCCCTCGACGAACAGGGGCTGCCGGTGCTGATCCTGGATGTCGACGACCTGGTGCGCACGGCCGACCGGCTGGCCGGCCAGGTGCAGCCGCCACGGCGCCGGCTGGCGGCGGCGGTGCGGCGCCGCGCCAAGCGCATCCTGGTGGTGGACGATTCCATCACCGTCCGCGAGGTCGAACGCAAGCTGCTGGAAAACGGCGGATACGAGGTCGACGTGGCGGTGGACGGCGTGGATGGCTGGAACCAGCTGACCGTCAACCGCTACGATCTGGTGGTGAGCGATGTCGACATGCCGCGCATGAATGGCATCGAACTGGTCACGCGGCTCAGGGCCGATCCGCGGCTGGGCAAGCTGCCGGTGGTGATCGTGTCCTACAAGGACCGCGAGGAGGATCGCCTGCGCGGCATGCAGGCGGGCGCCGACTACTACCTGACCAAGAGCAGTTTCCACGACGCCGGGCTGATCCAGGCGGTGCGGGATCTGATCGGCGGCGCGAACGACCCGTGAAAGTCGCCATCGCCCACCCCGACAGGGCAACGGTGAGCCGGCTGCAGACGCTGCTGGCCGAGCAACCCGGCATCCGCGTCGCCTGGACCGCCGATACGGCCCAGCGGCTGCTCGCGACCTGCGCGGTGCGGACACCCGATCTGCTGCTGATGGGGCTGGATTTCCCCGGCCTGGCGGCCGGCGAGCTCACCCGCCGGCTGATGACCGCTTCGCCGTGCAGTATCCTGCTCCTGAACCAGGGCTGCGATCCCTGCTTCGGACGGGTGTTCGAGGCGCTCGGCCAGGGCGCCGCGGACGCGGCGGTCCTGCCGCCGGCCCACAGCTGGAACCGCCCGGAGAGCTGGGCCGACCTGCTGAACCGGCTCGACACCCTGCGCACCCTCGCCGGCCATGGCCGCAAGGTGCCGGCGGCGCGGTCGCCGGCCAACGCGGCGCCACCGCGCCTGCGGCTGCCGCCGGTCATCGCCATCGGTGCCTCGACCGGCGGCCCCAGGGCCCTGGCCGCGGTAATCTCGTCCCTGCCGCGCGAACTGCCGGCCACGGTGGTGATCGTCCAGCACCTGGATTTCCACTTCACCGAAGGGCTGGCCGAATGGCTCAACCTGTCGGCGGCGCTGCCGGTCGCGGCACTGACCGGCGAAACCCGGCTGGAGCCCGGCCGCATCTGGGTCGCCGCCCGTCCCGAACACCTGATCGTGACCGATGCCCTGACCCTGGGCTGGACCGACGCCTGGCCGGACCTGACCATCCGGCCGTCGATCGACGTGTTCTTCAAGAGCCTGGCCGCGCATGCCCCGCTGCGCGGCGGCGGCATCCTCCTGACCGGCATGGGCAGGGACGGCGCCGAGGGGCTTCTGGCCCTCAGGCGCGCCGGTTTCTTCACCGTGGCCCAGGACGAGGCCTCCAGCGTGGTCTACGGCATGCCCAAGGCGGCCGCGCAGCTTGGCGCCGCCGAGACGATCCTGCCGCTGGATGCCATCGCCGGGCATATCGTCCGGCATGTCGCGCGCCTGAATGCCGCCTGAGGCCGATGTTTCCGTTCAACGTCACCCACCCCACTCCATCATGAGCTCCACCGTTACCCCGCCGGCCGGCACGCAGCTGTCCGAACATCCGATCGTCGTGCTGCTGGTCGACGACCAGCGCATCATCGGCGAAGCCGTCAAGCGCATGCTGCAAACCGAGACCGACATCGACTATCACTACACCTGCAACCCGGCCGAGGCACTGGTGCTGGCCGAGCAGCTGAAGCCGACGGTGATCCTGCAGGACCTGGTCATGCCGGAAATCGATGGCATCACCCTAGTGAAATCCTTCCGCGCCCATGCCGACACGGCCGGGGTGCCGATGATCGTGCTGTCCAGCAAGGAAGAGCCGACCACCAAGGCGGAAGCCTTTGCCGCCGGCGCCAACGACTACCTGGTGAAGCTGCCCGATCCGGTCGAGCTGATCGCACGCATCCGCTACCATTCATCCGCCTACATCGCGCTGCTGCAACGCAACCAGGCCTTCAAGGCGCTGGAGGCCAGCCAGCAGGCGCTGGCGGCGGAGCTGGCCGAGGCCGCCGATTACGTCCGCTCGCTGCTGCCGGCGCCGCTGGACCAGCCGGAGATCAGGACAGCCTGGGCATTCCTGCCGTGCAGCTCGCTGGGCGGCGATGCCTTCGGCTACTTCACCATCGACGACGACCATTTCGCCGTCTTCCTGCTGGATGTCTGCAATCACGGGGTCGGCTCGGCGCTGCTGTCCGTCAGCGCCATGAACGCGCTGATGGGGCGCACCCTGGTCGGGGTCGACTTCCGCGAACCGGCGCGGGTGATGGCAGCGCTGAACAATGTCTTCCTGATGGAGAAGCACAACAACCTGTATTTCACGATGTGGTACGGCGTACTGCAGAAAAGCACCCGCATCCTGCGCTATTCCAGCGGCGGCCATCCGCCGGCGGTGATGCTCGCGGGAGCGGAGCCGGAACTGCTGCGCTGCCGGGCCATGCCGGTCGGCACCCTGGAGGACATGGATTTCGAGGAAGGCCAGACGCACGTGCCGCCGGGAGCGACGCTATATGTCTTCAGCGATGGCATCTACGAGATCCGCACCCCCGACGGTGGCGAAATGGAACTGGCCGAATTCGTCGAGATACTCAGGCGCCCGGAGCGGTCACCGGGGCAGAAGGTGATGGAGGTGCTGGAGACCATGCGCGACCTGCAGGGCCGGTCCCATTTCGACGACGACGTGTCCCTGCTCGAACTGCGACTGTGAAGCGGACAACCACCCGCGCGCGACAGGCCATGCAGCCATCGCCATGAACTGGCTCCTGCTCCTCACGCCGGCAGCGATGGCGCTGTACGCCGGGCATGCCCACCCCATCCTGGTGTTCCTGGTCGCGGCGCTGGCGGTGATCCCGCTGGGACACTGGATGGGCGATGCGACGGAAAACCTGGCCCGCTCGCTGGGACCCGCCATCGGTGGCCTCCTGAATGCGACCATGGGCACCATTCCCGACATCATCATTGGCATCTTTGCGCTGCGCCACGGACTGGTGGAGGTGGTGAAGGCCTCCATCACCGGCGCCATCGTCGGCAACCTGCTGCTGGGCGTGGGCCTGGCCATGTTTCTCGGCGGCCGCCGCCACCCCCGCGGGCTGCACTTCGACCTGCAAGGCAGCCATCTGCTGGGCAGCCTGATGCTGCTGGCCACCAGTGGCCTCATCATTCCGGCCATCTTCGATTTCAGCACCGCCTCGGAGCGGGAAATCAGCCTGGAAGTCTCGGTGGTGCTGCTGATGACCTACCTGTCCAGCATGCTGTTCACGGTCTGCAACCCGAACACCGGGCACGAGTTCCCTGCCCCGCCCCGGGTCGACAGTGAAACCGCGCCTGGCGCCGGGCAACCGCACAGCGGGCATTCTCTGCTGATGCTGGCGGGCGCGACCGTGCTGCTGGCCATCGTCAGCGAAATCCTCACCGATGCCGTCGAGCCCGCGGCGGCCACGCTGGGCTTCACGCCGATTTTCACCGGCATCTTCCTGCTCGCGCCGGTCGGCGGCGCGGCGGAAATCCTCAATGCCGTGCGCTTCGCCCGCGGCAACCAGCTGGACCTGTCGCTGGCGGCCACCCTTGGCTCCAGCACCCAGACCGCGCTGCTGGCGGCGCCCATTCTGGTCTTCACCGGCCTGGCCATCGGCCAGCCGATGAACCTTTTGTTCAGCGAATTCCAGGTGGTGGCGGTGATCCTGGCCGTGGCGGCCGTCAACAACAGCCTGACCATCGGCTCGGTCCGCTGGATTTCGGGCATCAAGCTGATCGCCATTTACATCATGCTGGGCATCGGCTTCTATTACGCGCCCTGAAACCGGCACTTTCCTGCCCTCCCGCATCACCCTACCGCCATCCGTAGCCATGCCGCCGATACCCAAACCACCGCTCGCCAGCCGGAGCCCACGCGGTTGGCCGGCACTGACCATCGCCTGCCTCCTCTGCCTGCCCGGCTGCGCCCGCTACGATGGCGCCGGCGACCCGCTGAACCTACCCGAGGAGGCCCGTGAACAGGTCCGTCAGGAGGCCGCGAACGACTTCAGCTGCCCCCAGGTCAGCACCGCTCCGGCCGTGCGGCGGGTGCGCGAGCACGACTGGGAGGACGGTCTCTTCAGCGAATACCTGGTGCATGCCGAGGGTTGCGGCCGGCAGGGCAACTACCGGGTGTCCTGCCGCGAGGGAGGGCTTTGTGCAGTGGCGGAGTGACACCCGCCGACGCGGGCTCGCCTTGCTCCGCCAAGGCGAATCACCTATATTTCACCGGTTTCCAGACTGGCAGGTGAGACCATGCGTGTAATCCAGGAAGCGCTGACGTTCGATGATGTCCTTCTGATACCGGCGCATTCGAACATCCTGCCACGGGACGTCAGCCTGAAGACCCAGCTCACCCGCGCCATCACGCTCAACATCCCCCTGCTCTCCGCCGCCATGGATACCGTCACCGAGGGACGGCTGGCGATCACCATCGCCCAGGAAGGCGGCATCGGCATCATCCACAAGAACATGAGCGCCGAGCGGCAGGCCTACGAAGTCAGCATGGTGAAGAAGTACGAGAGCGGCGTCATCAAGGAGCCGTTCACCGTCGCGCCCGACGCCACCATCCGCGACGTGCTGGAACTGACCCGGGCCAAGGGCATCTCCGGCGTGCCGGTGGTCGACCAGGGTGATCTGGTCGGCATCGTCACCAGCCGCGACCTGCGCTTCGAGACCCGCTTCGACGAGCCGGTTTCCAGGGCCATGACGCCGCGGGACAAGCTGGTCACGGTGCGCGAGGGGGCCAGCAAGGAAGAGGCCATCCGCCTGCTGCACGAGCATCGCATCGAGAAGGTGCTGGTGGTCAACGATCAGTTCCAGCTGCGCGGCATGATCACCGTCAAGGACATCCAGAAATCGCGCGACTATCCGCAGGCCTGCAAGGACGAGCAGGAACGCCTGCGCGTGGGCGCCGCCGTGGGCACCGGCGCCGGCACGGAAGAGCGGGTGGAGGCCCTGGCCGCCGCCGGCGTAGACGTCATCGTGGTCGACACGGCGCACGGCCATTCGCAGGGCGTGCTCGACCGGGTCCGCTGGGTCAAGGCCCACTATCCGCACCTCCAGGTGATCGGCGGCAACATCGCCACAGGCGAGGCCGCCCGCGCCCTGGTCGAGGCCGGCGCCGACGCCGTCAAGGTGGGTATCGGTCCCGGCTCCATCTGCACCACGCGCATTGTCGCCGGCGTCGGCATCCCGCAGATCACGGCCGTTTCCAACGTGGCCGAGGCGCTGCGGGGCACCGGGGTGCCGCTGATCGCCGATGGCGGCATCCGCTACTCCGGCGACGTCGCCAAGGCTCTCGCGGCCGGCGCCTATGCGGTCATGCTGGGCGGCCTGTTCGCCGGCACCGAGGAGGCGCCGGGCGAGGTCGAGCTGTATCAGGGCCGCTCCTACAAGAGCTATCGCGGCATGGGCTCGCTGGGAGCGATGTCGCAAACCCAAGGTTCCAGCGACCGCTACTTCCAGGAAAGCACCGATGCCGAGAAACTGGTGCCCGAAGGCATCGAGGGCCGCGTGCCGTACAAGGGTTCGCTGGTGTCGATCCTCCATCAGCTGGTCGGCGGCGTGCGTTCGGCCATGGGCTATACCGGCTGCAGCACCATCGAGGAAATGCGCAGCAAGGCCCGCTTCGTCCGCGTCACCTCGGCCGGCATGCGCGAAAGCCACGTGCATGACGTCACCATCACCAAGGAAGCGCCCAACTACTCGATGGACTGATCGGTTCCGGGCCAGCCCGAGCGACCGCCCCCGCCAGCATTCGCCACCATGCAAGACATCCACGCCCACAAGATCCTCATCCTGGATTTCGGCTCTCAGTACACCCAGCTGATCGCCCGTCGCGTCCGCGAGATCGGCGTCTACTGCGAGATTCATCCCTGGGACTGCGACGAGACCTACATCCGTGAATTCGCCCCGCGCGGCGTCATTCTCTCCGGCGGACCGGAGACAGTCACCCTGGCCGACACGCCCCGGGCGCCGGAGCGGGTCTTCGGGCTGGGCGTACCGGTGCTGGGCATCTGCTACGGCATGCAGACCATGGCACAGCAGCTGGGCGGCACGGTCGAAGCCTCCACCCATCGCGAATTCGGCTATGCCCAGGTACGGGCGCGTGGTCATTCGCGACTGCTGACCGATATCGAGGATCATGCCTCGCCCGAAGGACACGGCCTGCTCGATGTCTGGATGAGTCACGGCGATCAGGTCACGGCCTTGCCGCCCGGCTTCAAGCTGATCGCTTCCACCGACAGCGCGCCTATCGCCGGCATGGCCGACGAGAAACGGCATTTCTATGCCCTGCAATTCCATCCGGAAGTCACCCACACCAAGCAAGGGCAGCGGCTGCTGGCCCGTTTCGTCACCGACATTTGCGGCTGCGAAACCTTGTGGACGACCCGCCACATCATCGAAGACAGCATCGCCAGCCTGCGCGAGAAGATCGGCGCCGAGCAGGTCATCCTCGGCCTGTCCGGCGGCGTCGACTCCTCCGTGGTCGCCGCCCTGCTACACCGCGCCATTGGCGACCGGCTCATCTGCGTGTTCGTCGACACCGGCCTGCTGCGTCTGCACGAAGGGGATCAGGTCATGGCCACCTTCGCCAAGCACATGGGCGTGCGCGTCATCCGGGTCGATGCCGAGGCGCGCTATCTGGCCGAACTGGCCGGCGTCACCGACCCCGAGCAGAAACGGAAGATCATCGGCCGGCTGTTCGTGGAGATTTTCGACGAGGAAGCCGCCAAGCTCACCGACGCCCGCTGGTTGGCGCAAGGCACCATTTACCCGGACGTCATCGAATCGGCCGGTTCCAAGACCGGCAAGGCGCATGTCATCAAGTCGCACCACAATGTCGGCGGCCTGCCCGAGCACATGAAGCTCAAGCTGGTCGAGCCCCTGCGCGAACTCTTCAAGGACGAGGTGCGCAAGCTGGGGCTGGAACTGGGCCTGCCCTCCGAAATGATCCACCGCCATCCCTTCCCGGGTCCCGGCCTCGGCGTGCGAATTCTTGGCGAGGTCAAGAAGGACTACGCCGACCTGCTGCGCCAGGCCGATGCCATCTTCATCGAGGAACTCTACCGGCACGACCTGTACGACAAGACCAGCCAGGCCTTCGCCGTCTTCCTGCCGGTCAAATCCGTGGGCGTCATGGGCGACGGCCGCCGCTACGATTACGTCATCGCCCTGCGCGCCGTGGAAACCATCGACTTCATGACCGCCCGCTGGGCGCACCTGCCCTACGACTTCCTCGACCTCGTCTCCCGCCGCATCATCAACGAAGTCCCCGGCATCTCCCGCGTCACCTACGACATCTCCGGCAAACCGCCCGCGACGATCGAGTGGGAGTGATTCGGCGTCTGGCACTGGCTGGCACCTAGTGGCACGAAAACACACCTAAGCCCGCGTAAATGCGGGCTTTTTTGTGATTTCGTTCGGCACCGCCTGGCAACATTTGGCATCGCCAAGCACCGTTTTTTCATGGCATGATGGATGGCATTGAATGCTTCTATGCCATGAGAAGTCGCCGATACCATGCAACCACCTTGCGGGTGTTCATGGTATTGAATTGGCGTAACACAATGATTTTGTTGTTGTTTTACGCCAAGATTGGCCGATTTTCGGATCATGGTATTTGAGCTGAATCAGGGCGAGAACCATGCTGACCGATACCAAGCTGCGCAACCTCAAGCCGAAGGACAGGCTCTACAAGGTGAATGACCGTGACGGCCTCTATGTAGCCGTCACGGCCGCCGGAGCGATCTCGTTCCGCTACAACTACTCGATCCACGGTAGGCAGGAGACCATCACCTTCGGCCGCTACGGTGTCGGCGGCATCACCCTGGCAGAAGCCCGCGAGCGGTTGGGCGAGGCCAAGAAGATGGTCGCGGCCGGGAAGTCACCGGCCAAGGAGAAGGCGCGGGATAAGGCCCGCGTCAAGGACGCGGAGACGTTCGGTGCCTGGGCGGAAAAGTGGCTGCGCGGCTACCAGATGGCCGACTCCACCCGCGACATGCGCCGCTCAGTCTACGAGCGCGACTTGAAGCCGAAATTCGGCAATCAGAAGCTGGTGGAGATTACCCACGAGGACTTGCGGGCACTGACCGATGCCATCGTGGAGCGCGGCGCGCCGGCAACGGCAGTGCATGTCCGCGAGGTGGTGATGCAGGTCTATCGCTGGGCCATCGAGCGTGGCCAGAGGGTCGAGAACCCGGCGGAGCTGGTGCGCCCAACGTCCATCGCCAAATTCGAGCCGCGCGACCGTGCGCTGACGCCCGACGAGATCGGCCTGATGTACCAGTACATGGAGCGCATCGGCACAGCGCCATCCATTCGGGCGGCGGCCAAGCTGCTGCTTTTGACGATGGTGCGCAAGAGCGAGCTGACCAACGCTACCTGGAGCGAGATCAATTTCAGCGACGCGCTTTGGACGATCCCGAAGGAGCGGATGAAGCGGCGCAATCCGCACCTGGTGTTTCTGTCCCGCCAGGCGCTGGACATCTTCATTGCCCTGAAAACCTTCGCCGGTGGATCGGACTACGTGCTGCCGTCGCGGTACGACTCGGACCTACCCATGAGCAGCGCCACGCTCAACCAGGTGCTGACGCTGACGTATCGGCTGGCGCAGAAGGAGGGAAAGCCGCTCGCCAAGTTCGGGCCGCATGACTTGCGGCGCACGGCCAGCACGTTGTTGCACGAGGCCGGCTACAACACGGACTGGATCGAGAAGTGCCTGGCGCACGAACAGAGAGGCGTCAGGGCCGTCTACAACAAGGCCGAGTACCGCGAGCAGCGGACGGCGATGTTGCAGGACTGGGCGGACATGATCGACGAATGGACGCTCAAGCGGCCGAAAGCTTAAGTCAGAGGAGGTCAGGTAGGCAGCGCCTCCAGAACAGCGACCTTGGCCTCGGCAGTCATTGACACTTGAGGGGCGCTGCGTTTTAGCCGCTAAAAAGCGGTGGCTGCGACCGATGGGGTGAAGCCGGGCCGCATGGCCTGCGTGCCCGATGACTTGCGTGCCTCGATCCATTCCTCGACCTCTGCCAAGTCCCAAGCGACGTTTCGGCTGGTGAGTGCGATCCGGCGTGGGAACTCCCCGCGTTGCTCCATGTTGAAGATCGTGCGCTCAGACAGCGGGATCATCGCCAGCAGCTTCTTGCGGTTGATGAGTGTCTTGCTTGTCGTTGCCTGCATCCCTTGGCCTCTTTCGGTCACTAGCGAACATGTGCCAGATGGTGCTTGGTAATGCGGATCAGGTCGGCCGTATAGTTGTTCACTTTGGTTGACATCGAAAGAGATCAGAGAACGCGCGCTTCTATTGCTTTTTCAGATGAAAATTTTCGGGAATCGATGCCAGCGCTTTAAGTGCCTTAGACACTGCTTGGCGCGTCAGCGGCCGTTGATCGTTTCTCGAAAGCTGTTCTGCAATCTCCGACTGATTGAGCCCGGAATACTGGAGCACAAGAATCTTCTTCTTGGCGTCCGACAGCTTCGAGTCCACCATCAATCGCGCCAGGTCTCGAAGCTCAGCCATGTCGGCTGGCTGCAAGGTCTGACCCAGCATGTAGTGAAAGAAGTAGTTATCAACCAGCTTGTCGCCGGACGCCGCCGCATGGGGCGTGGCTCGCTTCGCGCATTGCCGCTTGAGCCTTGCCAGTTCGATATCGAACTGCGCGACGGATCGTTTTGCTTGTCTATAGGCAGGGTTGCCTGCACCGCTCAGCAACTTCGGCTGATGAGCAACGCAGTACAGGCTGCTCAACCGAAGTGTGTCAGCGGCCCCGCGCAGTTGAGACTCATCGCCTGCAAATGAAGCGAGCGCGGTGAGCTCTCCGCAAAACCGACAAAATCCTTGCCTGCGTCTTCCATTCAAGCCCCGTGACTTTCCGTCGGAGCCTCGTATTGGAGAGTCCACCGGCTGTTTGCAGGCGCAGGCCCATATCAGCTCAAACAGCGATTCGAGAGTCGCTGTAAACCGTTTGTCCCTTGCGCTTGTGCAGTCCTCCTGACGGATGAACCTTCGTAGCAGTTCCCGTTGCAGAGGAACCATCGCATCAAATCCGATCAATCGAATGATGCCGCTCAGGCCCACCCCTGTCCCAGCTCCGGGGATGTGGCCCAAGAAGCGCAGTGGAAGCTTTTCCGTGTACTTGGCCACAGCGGGGTCGATCAACTCTTCTACCAGCCGAACGATTGGGTGCTGCTTCGACGATGCGGAGTAGGGCAGCCACCGATCATGGAACTGCTTGATGGCTTCCGCGACGGTCGGATCGCATTCTTCGGAAATGATGGTGGGTTTCGCATTTCGCATGTCAACCATTGTGGACAACTAAATGGGTGTTGGCAACTCTAACAACGCCTAACCTTCGTTGTACTTCAGTTGATAACGGAGGTTTACGCAATGACGATGGAAGACACGCTGCTGCAACGCTTCGGCCCGCTGCTGAGCATCGCGCAGCTCGCCACTGTCCTGGATCGTTCGCCTGATGGATTGCGGATCAGCTTGCGCGCGACGAACGAGTGGACGCAGCGAATCAACAAGGCCCGCTTGAAGATCGGCCGGCGGGTTTACTTCCGAACCTCGCAGATCGCCGAGGTGCTGAGCGACGAATCCCTGTACGGAACGGGGAACTGAGTCGTGGCGATTGATGTCCTGGCGGCGTTCGAGTGCGAACCGCCGGTGCTGGATTTCATATGGCCGGGCTTCCTGGCGGGGACAGTCGGCGCGCTCGTTGCTCCAGGAGCCACGGGTAAGAGCTTCTGGGCGCTCGAAGCGGCCATGAGCATCGCATGCAACGTTTCCGGTGGCGATCTCGTTGGCCTGGCCCCCGCGCGTACCGGGCGAGTGGTCTATCTGGCCGGGGAAGACCCACCGCCCGCGCTTGTGCGGCGCATTCACGCCATCGGCCAGCACCTCGGACACACAGCCCGCCAAGCCATCGCAGAGAACCTTGCGGTTGAGCCGATCATGGGCAAGCGCTTGAACATCATGGACGATGCCCACTTGCGCCGCGTTGTCGAGTACAGCGCCGGGGCGCGGCTGATCGTGCTGGACACCCTGAGTCGCATTCACGCCCTCGATGAGAACAGCAACGGCAACATGGCCCACCTCGTCGCCGTGCTGGAGCAGGTCGCGGCTACTACGGGCGCATCCGTGCTCTACCTGCACCACGTCAGCAAAGGCAGCGCCCGCGAAGGGCAGACCGACCAGCAGCAGGCCGCGCGTGGCGCGTCCGCGCTGATCGACAACGCCAGATGGTGCGGCTACGTCGCCCGTATGACCGAGGACGAGGCCAGGCGTCTCAGCGACCGCGCTCATGACCGGCAGCCTATCGGCAATGAGCGCCGCGGCTACTTCGTGCGTTTCGGTGTCAGCAAACAGAACTACGACGCTACGCCGCTTGATCGCTGGTACATGCGGCACGCGGGCGGCGTTCTGGTGCCGGTGGAGCTGCATGAGGCCAGCAGGAATGAAGAAAAGGGACGTGATGGCCGGAGGCGAGGCGATGGCTTTTGACCTCACCCATGCCAGGCACGATCCAATGCACTGCTTGGTCCCCGGCTTGTTCCGCAGTCTCAAACGCGGCGAACGGAAGAGGCTCAAGCTCGATGTGACGTATCACTACGCCGAGAATGAACAAGCGAGGTTTGTCGGCTTCGAGCCTCTTGGTGCTGATGACATGCGACTGCTGCAAGGTCTTGTTGCTCTTGGAGGGCCGAAGGGCATCATCCTGACGCCAGAGCCAACAGCAGAGTTGCCGAGGCAACTGCGTCTATTCCTTGAGCCGAAGTTCGACGCGGTAGGGCAGGATGCGCTTGTTGTGCGAGAGAGCATGACAAGCCTGCTAGCCGAAATCGGCTTGACCGATGGTGGCGACAACATCAAGGCCATCAAGGCGTGCTTGCTGCGCATGGCAAACGTGACCGTGGTAGTCACCAAGGGGGGCAGGCAAAGGTCTTTTCACCTGATGAGCTATGCCTTCGACGAGCAAGACGGGCGGTTGTTCGTCGCACTGAATCCACAGATCGCGGAGGCGATTCTTGGGAGGCGCCCGTATACCCGCATCGAGATGGTCGAAGTACGGGCGCTACAAACCGACCCGGCCCGCCTGATTCACCAACGGCTATGCGGCTGGATCGATCCCGGCAAAGCCGGGCGCGTAGAACTCGATACCCTTGCTGGCTACGTCTGGCCAGACGAGGCGAACGCCGAGGCCATGAAGAAGCGCCGCCAGAAGACCCGCAAGGCTCTGGCCGAGCTTGGCTCCGTGGGCTGGAAGGTCAGCGAGTATGCGACAGGGAAGTGGGAAATTGGCAGGCCAAAGCCCGTAGTAACGTTCCCCAAGCTCCGTAGCAATGATCCCCTTCATCCGTAGCAACGTTCCCCGCCTCAAGCCGGAAAATACAGCAACGGCGCGGGATTGGGGCTGGTTCGCAAATTCCATCCATGATCTTCCAAGATCATCCACTAGGCGCGGCACTTGCCGCCGCCCTGTAGGGCGACGCCAAGCCCTTGCAGGCGGTCGGCCTTCGGCCGTTGGGTTGTACGCCAGAAGGGTGGTTGGCTCCGGCCGACCCTTTTAGCGGCTAAAACGCAGCGCCCCTCAAGTGTCAATGGACTGGCGTTGTATGTTGTAGCGCGCTACAACATACAACAGTTCAATTCGATTCCCGGCCACGTCATGAGGCCGGCCCTTCTTTCGCGCGCACGTCGAGCTGCAGCATCGCTATTTCCGGCGAGGCTGGCCACAATCGGGGCACGGTCGACCATCGCCACATCCGACGATGCACCGAGGGGCCCCATCGCTAGTTCTGAAGATTACGGCCGCCGGCGCTCGAGCTCGCATCGCCGCTTCTGAGGATGCGATCCGCTCTTTGACACTTGAGGGGCCGAGCGGCGGGGGTTCTCCCGGCAACTCCCTCTTGGCGTTCAACTTTCCGTGCTATGAGCTCCCGTCCCTGTCTTCGATAGGCGTGCCCGTGTCATCGACTCCATGTCAACCATTTCGGCCAATTATTGGACTGTTGTGTAGGCCGGCACTCCGTAACCTTCGGAGTAGTTCAGTTGATAACGGAGGTTTACGGACATGGTGACGACAGAAAGCAGCTACCCCGACGAGCTGGCCGCACGGCTCGATCATCAGCAGCAGACCTCGCAAATAAAGCGGAGGGACTACCCGGCTGCATTCATGGCGGCGCGCACGGACGTGTCGGCAGCGATTGAGGCTGGCTACGCGCTCAAGATCATCTGGGAGCACATGCGCGAGATCGGGCGAATCCCTTTCCGCTATGAGACGTTCCTGAAATACGTTCGCCAGCACATCACCAATGCACCGCCTGGCTCCACGGGTCAGAGCACGAAGTAAGCAAAGTCCCATGCTCTATCGCTGCAAGCGCATGGCTGAAACGCTGTTACCGGCCTCTTGGATCGCTGCAAGCACACGGACGTTGGCAATTTCCGTTGGTTTTCCCGCTGCTGGCGCGCTGTTGCGAAGCAATGGTGCGGTTACAGCGCGAAATTCGATGAGGCATACGAGGCAAAAACAACGCCGAAAGGCGGGCAGGATGTGTGAAGTAGGCCCACCGCGCAAGCGCAGTGTTCCTCTTCACTTTCCCTTATTCGCGCCTACGGCGCTCAACGGGCATCCTGCTCTGCGAGGCATCCGGCGACCGCCGGCAACGACATGAGGACGCCAAGATGGAGGTCAACGAGAACAAGGTGACGAGGAAGGGCAGCCCGCCCATCAAGGTCTATTGCCTGCCCGAAGAGCGGGCCGAGATCGAGGCGAACGCCAAGAGGGCGGGCGTCAGCGTGGCGCGCTATCTGCGCGACGTGGGCCAGGGCTACCAGATCAAGGGTGTCATGGACTACCGGCACGTGCGCGAGCTGGTGCGCGTCAACGGCGACCTTGGCCGTCTTGGCGGTTTGCTCAAGCTCTGGCTGACGGATGACGCGCGCACGGCCAAGTTCGGCGAGGCCACCATCCTGGCGTTGCTGGGCCGGATCGAATCCACACAGGACGAAATGAGCCGCCTCATGAAATCCGTGGTGCAGCCGAGGGCGGGGGCATGATTTTTTTAGCCGCTAAAACGCTGGCGGGCCGGCCATGATCGCCAAACACGTGCCGATGCGCTCGCTGGGCAAGTCCGACTTCGCCGGCCTAGTGAACTACGTCACCGACGCGCAGAGCAAGGATCACCGGCTGGGCCAGGTGCAGATCACGAACTGCGATGCCGTGTCCGTGCAGGACGCCATCACCGAGGTTCTGGCGACCCAGCACACGAACACGCGGGCCAAGGGCGACAAGACCTATCACCTGATCGTCAGCTTCCGGGCCGGCGAGCAGCCCGGCGCCGACACGCTGCGCGCGATTGAGGAACGCATTTGCGTCGGGCTGGGCTATAGCGAGCATCAGCGCATCAGTGCCGTCCACAACGACACCGATAACCTGCATATCCACATCGCCATCAACAAGATTCACCCGACGCGGCACACGATGCACGAGCCGTACTACTCGCACCGGGCGCTGGCGGAACTCTGCACGACCTTGGAGCGCGACTACGGCCTGGAGCGAGACAACCACGAGCCGCGCCGGCGCGGTGCGGAGGGGCGGGCCGCCGACATGGAGCGGCATTCCGGCCAAGAAAGCCTGTCCGGCTGGATCAAACGTGAATGCTTGGCCGAGATCAAGAGCGCGGCGAGTTGGGCCGAACTGCACCAGGTCATGCGTGAGAACGGCCTGACGTTGCGCGCCCGAGGCAATGGCTTGGTCATCGAAGCCGGCGACGGCACCACGATCAAGGCCAGCACCGTCGCCCGTGACCTGTCCAAGTCGGCGCTGGAGAAGCGTTTCGGGGTCTACGAGGCTTCGCCCGAGCATCAGGCCGCGCCGACGCGGCGCGGCTATCAGAAGGGCCAGCCGATGCGCTTGCGTGGTGGGCTGGACACGACTGAGCTTTACGCCCGGTACAAGGACGCACAGCAGGGCCTCACGGCGACCAGGGCCGGCGCACTGGCCGAGGCGAAGCGCCAGAAAGACAAGGCCGTGGAGAACGCCAAGAAGGCGGCGGCGATGAGGCGGGCGGCGATCAAGCACCTGACCGATGGCCGGCTGACCAAGCGACTGCTGTACGGCCAGGCCAGCGCGGCACTGCGCGCCGATCTGGCGGCGATCCACGAGCGCCACAACCAGGAACGGGCAGCTATCTATCTGGCGCACAGCCGGCGCACGTGGGCCGACTGGCTCAAGCAGCAGGCAATGGCCGGCGACGACCAGGCCATCGATGCCTTGCGCGCCCGTGAGGCAGCTCAGGGCCTCAAGGGGGACACCCTTCAGGGTGAGGGTGTGGTGAAGGCCGGTCGTGCCTTGGTGATCGACAGCATCACGAAGAAGGGCACCATCATCTACCGCGCCGGCAGCTCAGCCGTGCGTGATGACGGCGAGCGCTTGGCCGTGTCCAGTGAGGCCGACCGCGCCGGCGTGTTAGCCGCCTTGCGCATGGCGATGGAGCGTTACGGCGAACGCATCACCGTCAGCGGTAGCGTGGCGTTCAAGGCCACCGCGATCCGGGCGGCCGTGGATGCGCGGCTGCCCATCGTCTTCACCGATCCGATCCTGGAGCGTCGGCGGCTGGTCGAGGCCGCGAAGGCTCAGGCCAGAGTCCGTCCCGGCGCGCCACCTGTCGGCCGGCAACCACCGCCGCATCGTCGGCATGGCCTGCGCACGCTGGGCCAGCTCGGCGGTCTGTACATCGAGGGCGGAGCCCAGCGGCCGACGCAAGCGCCGAGGCCAGCGCCGATGCCAGCCAAGGTACGACCATCAGCACCGTCCGAACTAGCGCAGCGCGAGGCGCGGCTACGGGCGCAGATGGAGGCCAAGAGGGCCAAACGCCAAGAGAACGGCAAGGGGCGTGGTCGATGACGAGCGCTTTCACTACCTGGGAGGTGCAGTGCGAGCTTCACCCCCGTACACCGATGTTCAACAGAAATGGCCGGGCGCTACGGTGTCGCTCAGGTCGGGGTACCGGGACAGCGATACGGCGTGCTGTCTCTGTGATGGCCCAACGCCGCCAGTTGCCGACCAGGCAGCCGGCAGGCGCAGTGCAGCCGCTCATCACATTCCAGGAACTCGACCATGAAACACGTCCGTTTTTTAGCGGCTAAAACCGCGCTTGCCGCCTCCCTCCTTGGCGTCATCGTGACCACGCCGGCCTCGGCCGGCATCCCCGTCATCGACGGCGGCAACCTGGTGCAGAACGTCATGACGGCCATCGAGTCGGTGGCGCAGACGCTCAAGCAGATCGAGCAGTACCAGACCCAATTGCAGCAGTACGAGAACATGCTGCAAAACACGATGGCCCCAGCGGCCTACATCTGGGATCAGGCGCAGTCCACCATCAACGGGTTGATGAATGCCGTCAACACGCTGGACTACTACAGGAACCAGCTCGGCAGTCTCGACACCTACCTGGGCAAGTTCCAGGACGTGAGCTATTACCGCAGCTCGCCGTGCTTCTCGGCTGCCGGGTGCTCGGATGCCGAGCGCGCCGCGATGGAGCAAAACCGCCGCCTGGCGAGCGAGAGCCAGAAGAAGGCGAACGACGCGCTTTTCAAGGGCCTGGAGCAACAGCAGCGCAACCTGACCGCCGATGCTCGCCAGCTCGAACGGCTCCAGTCCGCCGCGCAGGGTGCGAACGGCCAGATGCAGGCCATCGGCTTCGCCAATCAGCTTGCCGCCAACCAGGCAAACCAGCTTCTGCAAATCCGCGGCCTGCTGATCGCGCAGCAGAACGCCGCGACCGCCAGGATGCAGGCCCAGGCTGATCTTGAGGCCCGGCAGCAGGCGGCGCACGCGACAGCGACGGAATCCAGGATCGGCAAAACAGCCAGCCCGAGAAATTGGCTTGAGCTGATCCGCTGATCGGGGGGCAGACACCATGCAAAAAACGCTGCTGATCGCCGCCCTCATGGCGGCCTTGCTGGCTGGCTGCGAGAAGCAGCCACCCGCGCCGGTCATGCCCGAAGTGAGCGACGCCAACTGTCAGCTTCCCAGGATCATGGAGATCAAGGACAAGGCGACGCGAGAAGCCTTTGCCGGGAAGTGCGCACGCCGCTCGCTCACCGGCGGCGGCATTGCACCGACCAAAGACCCGAAGAACTGGCTGGAGCTGATCGACCAGACGACCCCGAAGGGGCAGGAGGCAAAACCATGAAAGCACTGCACAAGGCGGCGCTGATCGGCGTCGCCCTCGCGCTCTACTCCACCGCCGCATCGGCCCAGCTCACCAACCAGGGGATGCTTGACCAGGTAGTGACGGACTTCGCCTCAGCGGCGAGTTCCTGGCAGGTCGCCGTGATGAATGCGGCCATGTTCTTGTTCTGGACGCTGGGCACAATCTCGCTGGTCATCACGTTCGGCTTCATGGCGCTGCGCAAGGCCGACATTGGCGAGTTCTTCGCCGAGTTCATCAGGTTCATCCTGTTCTTCGGCTTCTTCCTCTGGCTGCTGCGCTACGGCCCGACCTTTGCCGGCTCGATCATTCGATCACTGCGCCAGCTCGGGGAACAGGCTTCTGGCGTGTCCTCGGTGACACCCTCGGGCATCGTGGATGTGGGGTTCCTGATCTTGAAACAGGCCCTTGCCAACCTGTCGGCCTTCTCGCCTGTCGATAGCGTCATTGGTGTGGCCTTGAGCCTCGGCATCCTGATCCTGCTGACCATCGTTGCCGTGAATATGTTGCTGCTGCTCGTGTCGAGCTGGATTTTGATGTACGCGGGCATCTTTTTCCTGGGGTTCGGTGGCTCGCGTTGGACGTCCGACATGGCGATCAACTACTACAAGACCGTGCTGGGTGTGGCCGTGCAGATCATGACGATGGTGCTCCTGGTCGGCATCGGGAATGATCTGCTTACCAGCTTCTACGCCAGGATGAACACCGGCACGCTGAACTTTGAAGAGCTGGGCGTTATGCTGGTTTTCTGTGTGGCGCTGCTCATGCTGGTCAATCGTGTGCCCCCTCTGGTCGCCGGCATCATCACCGGCTCGGGTATCGGCGGCGCGGGTGGCATCGGCAACTTCGGCGCAGGTGCTGCCATTGGTGCGGCTATGGGCGCGGCGAGCATGGCCGCCGGTGCGGCAAGCGTGGCTGGCGCGGCCGTGATGGGTGGTGCGGCCTCGGCCGCCGGCGGCATGTCGGCGATCAAGGCAGCGTTCGAGAAAGCAGGGTCTAGCGCAGGCGGTGAATCGGGCGGAATGCCCATGCTCGGCGGTGGCTCCGACTCCGGTAGCGATGCAGGCTCGTTTGCGCAAGCTGCTGGCTTTGGTGGCGGGTCAAGCTCAGGTGCGGGCACCACTACACCACTTGCACAGGCCGCCGGTTTCGGCAGCAGCTCGGGCAGCGGTGCCAGCGGCTCAGGTGGAAGCAATGGGCAGCAGCCCGGTAAATCGGGTGGAGGTTCCAGCTCGAAGGGTGGCGACGAAGCCGGCAGCAAGAAAGCCCAGCAAGGCGGCCAGCAGGCCGCACCAGGCAGCACCGGCCCCGGCTTGCTGGCCTCGGCCGCATCGGCGCTTGGCACGGCGGGCCGCGTGACAGCCGACGCCGGCGCGAACCTGATGCAAGGCGTCGGAGAGGTTGCGAAGGCCAAGGCCGTCAGCATCCGCGACGCCGCCGCCGAGCGCATCGCCGACACCACCGGCAGGAAGATCGCGGCGGCGATCAGGGCGAGCGCGGAGAGCGACCAGGCCGGCGCTGTCGAGGCGGTGCCGACATTCGGTGGCAACAACCTGGCAGGGGCCGATTCGGCCGCTGCCGATCCTGATGATGAAGTGGCCGCGTTCGCCAACCGCGAGCACGGTAAACCGGAGGCGTGACCATGAAACGTAGTGGCTTTTTCGACTGCCTGGCGCTCGACCAGGTGCAGCGGCCGGCGGTGGAGTTTGAGCAGCCTGGCGATCAATCAACCGAACTTGATGCAGTGGCGGAAGTGGCGGCCTTCATTGATCGCCCTGCTGCGTCTGCTATCGAGGCCACCAGACCGGCGGCTAGGTCATCAGGCAACAGCTACAGCGGCAGCAACAGGAACACGCCGCTGGCCGATGCCGCCGGCTTCTACAGCAGCGGCCAGCGATAAGGCGCGCCGGCCGGCGTGGGGCCGGCCGACACTTCCACAACCCACCTACCACAGAGGTGAATCATGGCAACCTTGAATCCTACCAATGCAATCGCAACCCAGGCAGTTCATCATGCGGCCGCGCAGCTTGCGGCCCTGGACTGGATCGACCAAGAAGCGGCGCGGCAGCTCTCACCGATGGCAGAAGCCGTCGCCAATATGTTCATGGTGCTGTACTACCAAGCCGAGACGGGCCGAGCCACGCGGGACGATTTCCGCCAGGCCCTGGATGCGGTGCGGCAGTCACTCGCCGCGTAGGCTCCACCAGGAACAGCAAGGGCGGCCAGTGGCCGCCCTTGTCGTTTTCTGGCCTGCATCGCAGTTTTCGACGATGCGCGCCGGCGTGCTCGAGCATCGCCAGTTCGAGCGATGACGGCCGCCCTGTGCCTTCCCCTTGGCGTGGATCTCGCATCGTCATTTCCGGCGATGAGATCCACCTGCAGCACCGCCAGAAATAGCGATGCTGGCCAGCTTCGTTATTTGATGCCGTGCATGGTCCGCGCACGTGTCGCAACTTCGCGGGCGTGCTCGATATAGGCCAGGTCGCCGGTGGCTTCCGCATCGGCCAGGACTGCAGCCACAGCTTCGGCATTGGTCAGGTGTTCGGCCGGATCGAAGGGCGTCAGCACTTCACGGCCGACCGCAGGCGCATCCAGCCACTCCCGTTCCTGCGTGGTCAACTCGACCGAAGGGTCGAATTGGGCCAGCAGCTCATCGAGCGTGTAGCGCACCCGGTCAGACGCGGCGCGGGTCGGGTCGGCCTTCAATGCGTCATGGGCCGGGCCGGCCTTCTCATGCCGCCAGGCTTCCAAGTTCTTCGGGTTAGTCATCGGCCGGCCTCATCGAGCAGCGCCGTCAAGCTTTCCAAGTCATCGACCGAGTGTGCCCGGAAGCGGCCGGCCAGCAGCTCGTTCAGCTCGGCCGGCGTCAATCCAAGAGCCGTTGCCGCCTGGTCGTTCGACAACTGCAGCGCCTTGATGGCCTGGCCGATCTTGGTTACGAGCGTGGCCTTGGCCTGCATTTCGTCGGCCCCGGAGTAGCCCAGGTCGGCATAGACGTTCGTGCTGCCTTGTTGAATGTCCGGCGTGTCGTCGGCGTTCAGATCGGCCAGCAGCTCGGCGACCGAGCCGAACCACGTCACGCGGCCGGCGCGGCAATCTGCAATCGCTTCCTCGGTTTCTTTTCTGCCCATCTCACACCGCTCCATTCCATCCAACGGGGCATCCCTATATCAGATTCTTTGCCGCGAGCCGCCGATAGTGCTCGCCGAGAGCCGTGAGGCGGATGGTTTTGCTCTCCATGGCGGCATGCCACATGTGCGGAGCACCTTCGGGCACGACAAGTCCTACGCGGTTGTACTTCTGTAGGAGTTTGAAGATCGCGTTGTGATCAGGGTCTGGAGCTGGAATGCCTTGGGGGTCTGTGGCCCAAGTTTCATGCCGTTCTGGCTCATACGTCGGATCAAGTTGGAACTGAAATCCAGGGGCCGGGAAAAACTCTGAAATCCGGCGAAGTTCCGCAAGTTCCAAGGGAGGTTGCACTTTCCGCAAGGAAACGAAACGTTTGACGTTGGTCTTAAAAACAGGCCGCTGCGCCCATGGTCCGAGCGACTGGTCTACATGTGCATAGACACCGCCTGGCGTCACATCTCCGACGAGGTTTGCGGCAGCACCGCCAAGCGCATCGACTAACAAGCTGGTAAAGACACCAGCCCCATCTTCCTCGGTCGCATACTGTTCCGCAGTTGAGGCGGTGAGGATGGTCACTCCGTCGCTGATCTCGGCTACCTTCTGCTGCAACGCGCTTCCTCCTACGACGCCGCTATGACAGCTATCGAGAATGATCACGCGGTTCTGAATCTTCGATTGGTTGGCCATCGTCATGATCTCGGCCAATGGCACGCCGTCGTTTCCGGTCTTCACGTCGGAAGAGCAAAGGTAACCGCCCGTCGCTTCGATGTGTCCATGCCCGGCAAAGTAGAAGAGCGAAACCTCACCATCGCCAGCGAAGAGGCTTTCGATTGCTTGTCGAAGCTCATTTCGCCCAACCGGATCGCTTGGTCCAGTAGCGGTTAGATGCTTCACACCGAAATTCACCGACCCATCGGCGTGCCGATCAAGCATGGCCTTCACCGCGAACGAATCGTTCACGCAACCATAGAGGGGTGAAACGTTGGTGTAGTGGTCGATACCGACTACGAGTGCTTTGCGCATTAGAGGCTATCAATCCAGGTAGCGATGTTGGGCCAAGTCCAGACCATCGTATTCACACCGGCGAGGTCGATACGATCCTCTTTGTAGGCCCAGATACCGCGAATTTTCTTCTTCTCGTCCTTGGCGCATTGAATCTCCCACTTCTGCCCGCTGGAGTTGAGAGAGTTCTTGCTGACGATGACGAGGACCCCATCGGACCGAAGAATGCGGGTCCGCACCTTCTTCTTCCACTCTTCGTCGTAGGCTTCTTTGACCGACATGTCGATGTACTCGAAGGGTGAGTCGGTATGCAAAGACTGCCCCTTGATCATGTCGCGGATGCGTGCGTCCTCGATTGCGAAGGCAACGAAGATGACTTTCTTGTCGGCCATAGAGACGCTCCTTATTGGTCGTTTTGTGAACGCCTGAATTAAGCCGCACTGCGAAGCGGCTTCGGCTTAAATGAATTGTTAGGCTTTTTTGAGGCTGATTCTTGGCATGAGTGCGAACACGCCCCAACCCAAATACTCCCGTGTGTAGGCAGCGTGGCGTTCAGGCTCTGTACTAAGTTTAGAACGGATCTCATCCGCCAACTCATCGTCGGGATTTTCCTCAAGCCATCGGCGCATCGTAAGCCACTTGGCCGCTTCGTATCTGTCCCAACCATCTTGATTGGCTAGAACCATTTCAACAACGTCGTAACCAAGCTTGCCGAAGGATGCGAGAAGCTCTGGAAGAATAAGAAAGTCGGAAATTGAGTTGGCAAAACATTTTTTGGTAATATCTTCCGTTGGCGGCAACTGCCGCCAGTAAGGCTCGCCAATCAGAATGAGTCCGCCAGTACGCAAGCTTTTAGCCAGAAGCTGGATAGTGCCAGCGACACCTCCACCAATCCAGGTGGCACCGACGCAAGCCGCCACATCAGCTTTTTTGTCAGAGATGTAGCCGGCTGCATCGTTGTGAATGAAATTAACTTGATGAGTAACACCGAGTTCTTCGGCGCGCTGTTTAGCCTGTGCGGTGAACAACGGACTCATGTCGATGCCAGTGCCGACAATGCCGTGGTCGCGCGCCCAAGTACATAGCATCTCGCCCGAACCGCTACCAAGATCAAGAACGTACACCCCCGGCGTCAGGCGCAGCGCCTCGCCAAGAGTAACGAACTTGTCTGGCGTGAACGGATTGTGGATTCGGTGCGCACTTTCCGTGATGTTGAAGAATCTCGGGATGTCCAATTGAAAATTTCCTAA